>DATLGH010000062.1 GCA_035540635.1 Egibacteraceae bacterium
ACCCCCCGCCGAGGACCGCCCCGGCGACGCGGCCGAACGCCCCGACGCGGCGGAGCGCCGCGACGCCGCGCGGAGGCCGCGGTTCGTCGTCCAGCACCACCTCGCGACCCGCCTCCACCACGACGTGCGCTTCGAGCGCCACGGCACCGCGCCGAGCTGGGCGGTGCCGAAGGGCCTTCCCGACGTACCGGGGCTGCGCCACCTCGCCGTGCAGACCGAGGACCATCCCGTCGAGTACCTGTCGTTCTCCGGGGAGATCCCCGCCGGCGAGTACGGCGGCGGCCACGTGCGCATCTGGGACGAGGGCACCTACGAGCTGCTCGAGTGGTCCGACGACAAGGTCACCGTGCGCCTGCACGGCCGCCGCCACACGGGGCGCTACCACCTTTTCCGCACCGGCGGGACCGACGATCCCTCGCAGTGGATGGTCGTGCGGGCCGACGCGCCCGCCGAGCTGGCGGCCCCCCCGCCCACGCTCGCACCCATGCTCGCCGTCGACGGGCAGGGGCAGGCGTTCGACGACCCCGACTGGCTGTTCGAGGTGAAGTGGGACGGCGTGCGAGCCATCGCCACGACGGTGCGCCCGGGCACGGGCGAGCCGGCGTCGACCCGCCTCGTCAGCCGGCAGGGCAATGACATCACCACCGCGTACCCGGAGATCGGGAGCCTGTGGGAGCGCGTGCTCGCCCGCAACGCGGTGCTCGACGGCGAGCTCGTGGCCTTCAACCCCGACGGGACGCCGTCGTTCCAGCGGCTCCAGCGGCGCATGCACCTGCGCGACGAGGCCGGCGTCGACCGCGCCCGTGAACGCATCCCCGTCACCTACCTCGTCTTCGACGTGCTCGCCGTCGACGGGCGGGCCATCGTCGACCGCCCCCTCACCGAGCGGCTCGGGCTCCTCGACGAGCTCCTCGTCCCCGGTGGCGCGGTGCAGCGCAGCCAGGCGGTCGCCGAGGCCGGGACGGCGCTCTTCGAGGCGATCCGTCAGCGGGGGCTCGAGGGACTCGTCGCGAAGCGGGCCGCGTCGCCGTACCGCCCGGGCAGGCGCAGCCGCGACTGGCTCAAGATCAAGGTCCGCCGCAGCGTCCGCTGCGTCGTGGGCGGCTGGCTGCCCGGGGAAGGCTCCCGGGGGGGCACGCTCGGGGCGCTGCTGCTCGGGCTGTACGACGAAGGGCGCCTGCGCTACGTCGGGCGCGTCGGCAGCGGGTTCGACGACGCCGAGCTCGCCCGCCTCGACGGCCTCCTCGCCGAGCGGGCGGCCGAGTCGCACTTCGCCGCTGGCACGCCCCGTCCGCCGAGGGGCGCCCGTTTCGTCCGCCCTGAGCTCGTCTGCCGCGTCGAGTACGGGGAGGTCACCGACGAGGGACTGCTGCGCGCGCCGTCCTACAAGGGTCTCGTGGCCGGCGCGGACCCCCGCAGCTGCCTCTGCGCCGACCTCGGCCTGTAGCGGGGGTCAAGGCGGGGCGGCAAGGCGCCGAAGGGTGGCCTATGGAGCTGCGCTTCTACCCTCAGCGCGTCGAGCGCCCCGCGCCCCCCACCCCGCTCACACCGTCGCAGGCGGTCCACCTCGGCGAGCACGGCCCGCCGGGCGACCACGCCCGGGCGGTCGCCGCCCCGCTCGCGCGAGGGCCCGCGCAGGCCCCGCCGCAGCCGGCGCCCCCGCAGCCCGCACTCCCCCAGCTCGCACCCCCGCAGCCGAGCCCCACCGCGTCGTCGCCGGCGACCCTCCCTGCGCCGACGCGGTCGTGGTGGCGGCGGCTGCTGTCCGGCCGGGGGCGCCACCGCCGCTAGCCGCCGCCGGTAGCCGCGCCGGTGTGTGGCCTGGCGCACTCCTGGGGGTGGGCAACCCACACACCCTGATCCGCCGACAACCCCTCAGGACCCGCCCCGGAGTGCGCCGGGCGCGTTACGCTGCTCCCATGTCCGCGTCTGCACCGACCACCGCGCCGCAGCGCACCGACGACCCCGTCGGGGAGGAGACCACCGAGCGCGACCGCCCCTGGAACGTCATCGTGTGGAACGATCCGGTGACGCTCATGTCCTACGTCGTCTACGTCCTGCGCAAGCTGTTCGGCCACGACGAGCCGACGGCCACGAAGCTCATGCTCCAGGTCCACCACGAGGGCAAGGCGGTCGTAGCGAGCGGCCCACGGGAACGCTCGGAGTACCACGTCGCCCGCCTGCACGCGCACGGGCTGCAGGCCACCCTGGCCCAGGACTGAGCGCTGTGGGACTCGTCCACGGCGTGACCCGCCTTCCCTCCGGGCGGGTCCGTGTCCGGCTCACCGCGCGCGAGCGGGCGCTGCTGCGCTCCTTGCCCGACGAGCTGCGGCCTGTGCTGTCCGGCGAGGCGGACGGGAGCGCGGTCCACGAGCGGCTGTTCCCGCGGGGCTACGCCGAGTCCGGCCACGAGGCGGAGTACCGTGACCTCGTCGGCGACAGCCTCGTGGAGGAGCGCCTCGCCCGCCTCGAGGCGTTCGCCGCGACCCTCGACGCCGGCCAGGGTGGCCGCCTCGCCTGGACGGTGGAGCTGTCGCTCGACGACGCGCACGCCTGGCTGTCGGCGTTGAACGACGCGCGGCTGACCCTCGGGGTGCTCCTCGGCATCGTCGAGGAGTCCCAGTGGGAGCAGGGCCCCGACGACCGCAACCCCTCGGCCGTCGCGCTGTACTACCTCGGGTGGCTCCAGGAGCAGCTGCTCGCCGCGCTCATGCCGGGCCTCGACGGGTAGCACCCGCGCCGCGGCTACCGTACGGTAACCGCGGCCCGCAGCGGTACCGGCACGAGGAGGGGACAGCGTGGAGCAACGCGTCCGGCTGAGCGCAGCGCACCGTCGGGCCCAGCTGCTCGACGTGGCCGGCCACCTCTTCCCGGAGTACGGCTTCCACGGGCTTTCCATGGAGCAGCTCGCCGATGCCGCCGGGGTAAGCAAGCCGGTGCTCTACCAGCACTTTCCCTCCAAGCGCGACCTCTACCTCGCGCTCGTCCACGACGCGGTGGCCGGGATGGAGGAGCAGGTCCGGACCGCGCTCGAGGGCACGAGCGACAACCGGGCCCGTGTGGAGGGCGCGATCGCCGCGTACTTCGACTTCGTGGAGGACCGGCGCTTCGGGCTGCTGCTCGGCGCCGCCGAGCTCACCGACGACGACGTGCGCGCCGCCGTGGAGGGCGCCATGTCACGGGTTGCCGGCGCCGTCGGTGCACTGATCGCCGAGGACGCCGCTCTCTCCCCCCGCTCGGCGGCGTTCCTCGCCACGGCGCTGCGCGGCCTGGCGACGGAGGGCGCCCGCTGGTGGCTCGAGCACCCGGAGATCGACAAGCGCGAGGCCGTCGTGCTGCTGTCACGGCTGGCGTGGCGGGGTCTCGGCTCGTTCGGCCCCGGCAGCCCGATATGACCTGATTCCATACTATGCAGGTAATTCCGTTACCCTAGAGTGTCACCCGCCGCAGCTTTGAGGCCCGCCTCCGTATGGCCCCTGACCGCCCTCGGCCGAGCACCTCGGATCCGGCCGCCGCCCGACGCACGGCGCGGCACGCCGCAAGCTCGGCGACGGCGCGCTTGGTCGCGCTCCGCGACCCCGACCTCCTCGCGCAGACCGTCGTCGACTCGCTCGTCGACGACTTCGGGGCTGCGCTCGCGCGGATCTGGCTCTACGACCCCGACACGGGGCTCCTGCATCTCGGCGCGAGCGCCGGCCTGGAGACGGCGCCCGACGAGTCCGGCGTTGACCTCACGACCTACCCGTGGCTGCTCGGCGACGCGAGCCAGAGCCCCCAGCCCTACGTGACGAACGACCCCACGGCCATCGCGCAGTTCGAGCAGCCCCTGCTCGAGGAGTCCCGGGTGCGGGCGCTCGGCGCCTTCTCGCTCGCGATCGGCGGGGACTTCCAGGGGATGCTCGCCTACTTCGCCCGGGACCCGCTGCGGGAGGACGTCGTCGAGGTGCTCACCTCCTTCGCGACCACGGTCGGCGCCCTGATCAGCCAGCAGCGGGTGCTTCGGGAGGCGCAGCGGGCCACCCGCGACAAGGAGCAGTCGCTCGCCCTGCTCGACACCCTCTTCACCGCCTCGCCCGCCGGGCTGGGGTTCTGGGACACGAACCTGCGCAACGTCCGGGTGAACGAGGCCCTCGCGGCGATGCACGACCTGCCCGTCGAGGCCTACCACGGGCGCACGCCGAGCGAGCTGCTCGGCACGCTCGGGGAGGACGTCGAGCTGCTGTTCCGCCACGTCCTCGACAGCGGCGAGCCGCTCACGGACTTCGAGGCGACGGTCAAGAACGCGAGCGGGCGCTCCCGCCACTGGGTGGTGAACTACTACCCCGTCCGCTCGCGCCAGGGCGGGCGGCTCGGCGTCGGCATGGCCGTCAACGAGGTGACGGGCCTGAAGCGGGTCGAGGAGGCGCTGCGCGAGAGCGAGGCGCGCTTCCGCCTGCTCGTCGAGGGGGTCACCGACTACGCCGTCTACCTCCTCGACCCCGACGGGCGGGTGGCGAGCTGGAACGCGGGCGCCGAGCGCATCACCGGCTACTCCGCCGACGAGATCGTCGGGCGTCTCGTCGGCACCTTCTACCCCCCCGACGAGGCGGCCGCCGGCGCACCGGAGCACCGGCTCGCGCAGGCGGCGGCCACGGGGCGCGCGGAGGCCCAGGGCTGGCGGTTGCGCAAGGACGGCTCGCGGTTTTGGGCCGACACGGTCATCACCGCGCTGCGCGACCTCCAGGGCGACCTCTACGGCTTCAGCGAGGTCACCCGCGACAGCACCGAACGGCGCACCCACGAGCTCGAGCTGCGCCACCAGGCGCTGCACGACCCGCTCACCGACCTGCCCAACCGGATCCTGCTGCAGGACCGCCTCGAGCTCGCGCTGCGGGAGGCGCGCCGCCGGCGGACGTCCGTCGCGTTGCTCGTCCTCGACCTCGACCGGTTCAAGGAGATCAACGACGCCTTCGGCCACCAAACCGGCGACGCGCTGCTGCGCGAGGTCGGCCAGCGGCTGCAGGGCCAGCTGCGCGAGAGCGACACGGTCGCCCGCCTCGGCGGTGACGAGTTCGCCGTCGTGCTGCCCGGGCTGGCCGACCCGGCCGACGGGTCCCGGCTGGCCCGAAAGCTGCTCGCCGCGCTCCAGCAGCCGGTCGCCGTGTGCGGCCACCACCTCGACGTGTCGGCGAGCATCGGCGTCGCGACCTTCCCCGATCAGGCCGTCGACGCCGGCGTGCTCATGCAGCGTGCGGACGCGGCGATGTACACCGCCAAGCGGCTCGCGCTCGGCTACGCGCGCTACTCCGACGACCTCGTCGAGGACGGCGCACCCCTGCCCGCCGCGTCCGACGAGCTCGCGCACGCGATCACCGCCGGCCAGCTGTTCCTCGTCTTCCAGCCGAAGCTGCACCTGGCCACCGGGAGGGTGAGCGCCATGGAGGCGCTCGTGCGCTGGCGTCACCCGCAACGCGGCGTGCTCGGACCGCAGGAGTTCATCCCGCTCGCGCACCGCAGCGGGCTCATCCAGCCCCTGACCCGGTGGGTGCTCGACGCGGCCCTCGATCAGTGCCGGGCGTGGCAGCGCCAGGGCCGCGCCTACGCCGTGGCGGTGAACGTGTCCACCCGTGACGTGCACGACCACGCCCTGGAGGAGACCGTCGTCGCAGCGCTCGCACATGCGGACGTGACCCCCCGCAACCTCGAGCTCGAGATCACCGAGAACGAGATCATGTGGGACCCCGAGGCCGCCGCGGCAACGGTCAAGCGGCTCGGTGACGTCGGCGTGCGCTTCGCCGTCGACGACTTCGGCACCGGCTACTCCTCGCTCGCCTACCTCAAGCGGCTGCGGGTGCACGAGCTGAAGATCGACCGCTCGTTCATAGCCGACCTCGTGACCGATCCGCGCGACGCCTCCATCGTCCGCTCGATCGTCGAGCTCGGGCACAACCTCGCGCTGCGCGTCGTCGCCGAGGGGGTGGAGACCCGGGAGGTCTGCGCCCTGCTCCGCGACCTCGGCTGCGAGCACGCGCAGGGCTACTACCTGCGGCGGCCGCTTCCCGCCGACGAGGCCGCGCGGGCGCTGCCGCCCGGGCTGCTGCCGGACTGACGCGGCGCCCCCGCGGCTACGTCGGTGACGAGCTCCCGGCCTCCTGGAGGGCGGCGCGCAGCGCGGCGCCCGTCGCGCGGACCTGCTCCCACTCGCGGCCGGCGCTCTTTGCGTACTCCATCGCCCCGCGGATGAAGATGCGGCGAACGACCTCCTCGTCCGTCCACGCCTCGCAGTCCCCCTCGACGGCGGCGAACAGCGGGCGCAGGAGAGCAAGCGCCTCGTCGGACACGCGCAGTTCCATCATCGCTGCCTCCTCTCGGTCCCCCCGGCCGCCGGGGCGCACCACGCGGGACTGGTAGGGTGGTCCCCGGATGATAGAGGCCTCGCGCGGGAAGCCCGATGCCCCCGGTCGACGCGACCGGGGTCCGGGAAGCTCCCCTGACGCCACCCCGTGACGGTCGCCTGCCTCCCGACGGTCCCCACCTGCGGACCCGATCCCCGCTTCTCGGATTCGAGTGACCTCCAGTGACTGAGACGAAGACCTTCGCCGACTTCGGCGTGGCCGAGGACATCCAGGCCGCCCTCGCCGACATCGACATCACGAGCCCCTTCCCGATCCAGGAGCTCACGCTGCCTCTCGGCCTGGCCGGCGCCGACGTGATCGGGCAGGCCCGGACCGGCACGGGCAAGACGCTCGCGTTCGGCATCCCGCTCCTGCACCGCGTCACCGACGACCCCCGCACGCAGGCGCTCGTCGTCGTGCCGACACGCGAGCTCTGCATGCAGGTGCGCGACGACCTCCAGCGTGCCAGCGCACGGCGAGGCACCCGGGTCATCCCCGTGTACGGCGGCAAGGCCATCGACGCCCAGGCCGACGCCATCCGCACGGGCTCCCCCATCGTGGTCGGCACGCCGGGGCGCCTGCTCGACCTGCTGCGGCGGGGCATCCTCGACCTGTCGACGGTGAGGATGCTCGTCCTCGACGAGGCCGACGAGATGCTCGACCTCGGTTTCCTGCCCGACGTGGAGGTCCTCATCGAGGCCTGCGGCGAGGACCGCCAGACGCTGCTGTTCAGCGCGACGATGCCGTCCGCCGTCGTGGCGCTCGCCCGCCGGTACATGCGCAAGCCGACGTTCCTGCGCGCCGAGGTCGAGGAGGCGCGCATCGCTCCGGAGACCGAGCAGCACTTCTTCTCGTGCCACCGGATGGACAAGCCGGCGGTCCTCGCCCGCATCCTCCAGACGCCCGGGCGCGGGCTGTGCGTGGTCTTCACCCGCACGAAGCGCATGGCCGACGTTCTCGCCTCCGAGCTGCGGGAGCGGGGGATCGTCGCGGCGCCGATCCACTCCGACCTGCGTCAGGAGGCCCGGGAGCGGGCGCTCGCGAAATTCCGCAGGGGCACCATCGACGTGCTCGTCGCGACGGAGGTCGCCGCGCGCGGGCTCGACATCTCCGACGTCACCCACGTGGTGAACTACGACTGTCCCGACGACGAGAAGATGTACCTCCACCGGATCGGGCGCACGGGGCGTGCCGGCGGCCGCGGGGTCGCGGTGACCCTGGCCGTGTGGAACGAGCTCGCGCGCCTGGAGATGATCAAGAAGGCGCTCGCCATCGACGCCCCGACCCACGAGGTCTTCTCCACGTCGCCGATCCTCGACGAGCTGTTCGACCTCCCGGAACGCGCGCCGCGCAAGCCGGCCCCGCAGCCACCGGCGACGGCACGCCGCAGCCCGCGCCGGGGCCGTGGCGACGCCGGAGGGCGGGGGGACCGCGGCCCGCGCGAGGCGGCCCGCGACCCCGACGCCAGGGAGCGGCCCGCCACCCCGGAGCAGCCCGCCGCCAGGGAGGCCGGCTCCCCCGCTGCGCGCCGTGTGCGCGCCCGGCGGCGCAGCAAGGCGGCGGAGGGGGATCCCGGCAGGCCCGCAGCCGCCGAGGAGGCGCTCGCAGCCCCGGAGGCAACGGCGGCACCCGAGGCGCCACCGGCCGCGGCGGCCCCCGCAGCGGCGGAGGGGCGAAGTGTGGGCACGCGCCGGCGCGTCCGCACGCGGACGGGCGGTCGTGCGGCGACCGACGGCGAGCCGGAGGCGGCCGGGGAGGCCGCCCCCGAGCCGGCGTCCCCGACGAGCGAGCCGGAGGCGGCGGAGGGGTCACCGAGGACCCGCAGGAGTCGCGCCGCCGAGCGGGCGCCCCGCCGGTCACGGGGGACCCCGCGGGATGCGCAGGGAGGAGCCGACGACGCCCGCCGGGACGAGCGCGCCTCCGGGGACGCGCGCGGACGCCGGGACGATCGCGCCTCCGGGGACGCGCGCGGACGCCGGGACGAGCGCGCCTCCAGGGACGCGCGCGGACGCCGGGACGAGCGCGCCTCCGGGGACGGACGCGGCCGCCGGGCCCGGCCCCGCAAGCCGCGCCCGGAACCGCGCGTCGACCTCGACCGCGCCACCGTCGAGCGCGCCCGCGGCTCGGGCAAGCCCGCGCTGAACCGCCCCATGGCGGTGACCCACCTGCCCTGACGAGCGGTCTGCCACCCGTTGCGGCGCGGTGACCCACCTGCCCTGCGCACGCCAACTCGCCCGCCGGCCGGGTCGCCTCAGGGGTTTCCGCTGACGGCGGCGCGCAGCGGGTCGGCGAGCGCCGGTCCGGCGGCGAGGACCCCGGGGTTGCCGTCGGGCGCGAGCAACGGCCCCACGACCGCCCCGGCCTCGGCGGCGAGCAGCGCGCCCGCCGCCCAGTCCCAGCGTGAGGGGGTGTCCTCGTAATAGCCGTCGACACGGCCCGCGGCGAGGGCGCAGAGGTCGAGGGCGGCCGAGCCGGCGCGGCGGATATCGCGCACGCGCGGCAGGAGGCCCGCCACGATCGCGGCCTGGCGACATCGGTGCTCCGCGTCGTAGCCGAATCCCGTCGCGACGAGCGCCCGCTCGAGCGGCACGGGATCGTTCACCGACAGCGGGCGCCCGTTCAGGCGGGCGCCGCCGCCCCGGACCGCGCAGAAGGTCTCGCCCCGCAGGGGATCATGCACGACGCCGACAACTGCTGACCAGGCGCCGCCGACGCGGTCCTCGCACGCGACGCTCACGCACCACGCGGGGAACCGGTAGAGGTAGTTGACCGTCCCGTCGAGCGGGTCGAGGACCCACCGCAGGCCCGACCTCGCGGGCCGGTCCGCCCCCTCCTCGCCGAGGATCCCGTCGTCGGGCCGCTCGGCCACGATCGTGGAGACGAGCAGCTTCTCGGACGCCCGGTCGGCGTCGCTCACCGGATCGGTGACGCTCGACTTCGTCCCCACGCCGGTGGCGGCGCCGTAGCGCTCGAGCAGCTCCTCCCCGGCGCGTCGGGCCGCCCGCTCGGCGAGGTGGAGCAGGCCGTCTGCGGACACGGGCACGCGCTCCTTCTGGCTGGCGGATGGCCCGTACAGGCTACCGTCGCCTCCTGCCCGCCGGAATGCGGTGGGCCGCTCAGGCGTTAACTCCTTCCCGGTACGGCCGACGGGACCGCCATGACCGTGCGTGACCACACCCCCGGCCTCGACCGGCTGGCGGAGACGCTGGGCGCTGAGCGGCGCGTGGTGGAGTACCTGCTCTACAAGCTCGTCGCCGCGAAGCTGCTGCTCGCCGCGGACGAGCACCGTTTCGTGCCGCCCGCGCTCGAGGAGGTGGAGCGCGTGCTCGCCGCGCTGCGGGAGGCCGAGGCGCAGCGCGTGGACGCGCTGGCGGCGACCGCCCGCGAGTGGGCTGTCGCGGTGGGCGACCTGTCCCTGGCCGAGCTCGTGCGTCACGCACCCGAGCCGGTGGCGAGCGTGCTCCGCGCGCATGAGCACGCATTCCGCAACCTCGCGGAGGAGATCGAGAAGACCGCCGCCGACAACCGGCGGCTGGCGACGAGCGCCCTCACCCACGTGCAGCGGGCGCTCGACGCGCTCACCGGCCCGACGGTCGGCGCGACGTACACCGCGTCGGGCCACCACCACGCCGCGCTCCCGCGTCCCACCCGCCTGGACTCGGTGCTCTAGTGGGCTTCATGGGCCTGCACACCGCCCTGAGCGGCATCCGGGCCGCGCAGACGGGGCTCGACACCGCGTCCCACAACGTCGCGAACGCGAACACCCCCGGCTACACCCGCCAACGCGTCGACCTCACCACCCGCAACCCCTACTACTCTCCCGTGGGGCTGATCGGCACCGGCGTCGACGTCGCGGCGATCGCCCGGGCCCGTGACGCCTTCCTCGACGCCCGGGCCCGCACGCTCGGCGCGGAGTTCTCCTGGCATGACGCCACCGCGCAGCTGCTCCGGCGCACCGAGGCGGCGCTCGGCGAACCCGACCAGGGCCTCCCCCGCCAGCTCGGCGCGGTGTGGGACGCCTTCGAGGACCTCGCGCTCGACCCCGCTGACTCGGCGGCGCGCCGCCAGGTCCTGTCCGCGCTCGACGGCTTCGCCGCACGGGTGCGTGGGGTGGCGGTCGGCTGGGATCAGCTCGCCGCCGACACCGGTGCCCGTCTCGCCGACGCGGTGCGGGAGGCCGATGGCCTGCTCTCCCGCGTCGCCGAGCTCAACCGCCAGATCGCCGACGTGAGCCTGCGCCAGCCCCCACCGGGCGACCTGCTCGATCAGCGCGACCTCGCGGTGGACCGCGTTGCCGCGCTGCTCGGCGCGACGATCGGGACAGGACCCGACGGGATGGTGACGATGTCGCTGCCCACCGGCGACGGCGGGGGCGTCACGCTCGTCACGGGGACGAGCGCGCGCACGCTCACCGTCGAGGGCGGGACCGTGCGGACGGTCGTGGACGGTGCCGCCCTCACGGTCGCCCCCCGGGGGGAGACGGGGGCCCTGCACGCCTTCCT
Organism: Egibacteraceae bacterium; assembly: GCA_035540635.1. Classification (NCBI taxonomy): domain Bacteria; kingdom Bacillati; phylum Actinomycetota; class Nitriliruptoria; order Egibacterales; family Egibacteraceae; species Egibacteraceae bacterium. Next base: position 10,877 of record DATLGH010000062.1, read on the forward strand.
CACCGAGACGCTTCCCGGCAGGGTCGCGGCTCTCGACGCGTTCGTGAGTGATCTCGCCGCCGCCCTGAACGCCCAGCACGCCGCCGGCCGCGACGCCGAGGGCGCCCCCGGGGGCGCCCTGTTCACCTTCGACCCGTCCGCAGGCGCCGCGCGCAGCATGCGGGTGTCAGCGGACGTGCTCGGCGACCCGCGGCGGCTCGCAGCGGGCGGTCCCGACGCCACGGGGCCCCACGATGCCCGCAACGCCGACGCGCTCGCCGCGCTGCGCGCCGCGAAGGTGGACGGCAAGCCGCCGTTCGACGGTCAGCTCGCCGCGTTCGTCGTCGAGCTCGGTGCGCGCGTGGCGACCGCGAGGAGCACCGCCGACGCGCAGGCGAGCCTCTCCGTGGCGGCCACGGTCGCCCGGCAGGGGGCTCACGGCGTGAGCCTCGACGAGGAGATGGTCGCGCTCGTCGCCTACCAGCGAGCGCTGGAGGCGGCGAGCCGGGTCATGACCGCCGTCGACCAGGCCCTCGACGTGCTCGTCAACCGCACCGGGATCGTCGGACGCTGACCGTCCGGTGGCCCGAGCGGAGCCACACGAGGACGAAGGAGGAGCGATGCGGGTCACGAGCGAGATGATGGTCGCCAACTCCCTGCGGCGCCTGTCCACACGCCTCGAGCGCTACGAGCGTGCGCAGTCGCAGCTCGCCGCGGGCAGCCGCCTGCTCGCGGCGTCCGACGACCCGTCGGGAACAGGGCAGGCGCTGGGCCTGAGGGCGAGCCAGCGAGCGCGGGAGCAGGAGGTGCGCAACGCCTCCGACGCCCGCAGCTGGCTCGGCCTGGCCGACAGCCAGCTGCAGGCCGCGGTCGAGGGCCTCCAGCGGGCGCGTGGGCTCGCGGTGCGGGGCTCGAGCTCCCTCAACGCCGACGAGCGCCGGGCGATCGCGGCGGAGCTCGCGAGCGTGCGCGACGAGATGGTGACGATCGCGAACTTCGCGCATCGTGGGCGGCCGCTGTTCGCGGGGTACGGGGAGGGGCCCGCCGTCGCGCAGGTCGACGGGGTGTGGACCTTCCGGGGTGACGAGGGTGCGATCACCCGGCGGGTCGGCGAGTCCGACGTCGTGCAGGTCAACGTGACCGCCGCGGCGGCGTTCGGCTTCGGCAGCGCCGGGGGGGACGTCTTCACGATGCTCGACGAGCTCGTCGCGGCGCTCGACGCCCCGGACGCGGCCGCGGCGCTCAACGCGGGGATAGGCCGCATCGACGGAGCCCGGCGGCACGTCGGTGACGCGCTCGCGCGGGTCGGCGCGAACACGAACCGGGTCGAGTCGGCGCGCCGGCGGTCCGAGGACGCCCTTGCCGCGACCCGCGGTCAGCTCGCCGAGGTGGAGGACGTCGACATCGCAGCCGCGATCATGGATCTGCAGACCCAGGAGCTCGCGTACACGGCGACGCTGCAGGCTCTCGCCCGTGCGCTCCCTCCCTCCCTCGTGAGCTTCCTGCGCTAGCGCGCGGGTAGCGGGGCGGTAGCACACCACGCGCTCGAGTAGCGAAGCGGTAGCGCCCCCTACTAGGCTTGCCGCTCCCGGAGGTCACACCCCATGAACGAGCCCGCGTCCATCCTCGAGTTCCCCGACGGCATCCCCGGCTTCCCGTCGTCGCGGCGCTTCGTCCTGAGCGACCTGACCGAAGACGCCGAGGGGCCGTTCCAGGTGCTGCAGAGCCTCGACGACCCGACGCTGTCCATGGTGGTGAGCGTGCCATGGCCGTTCTTCCCCGACTACAGCCCCCGTCTCGACGAGACGGACCGCGCGGTCCTCGAGCTCGACGACCCCGAGGACGCCGTCGTGTTCTGCGGGGTGACCGCGGATCCCGACAACGGGACGGTCTTCCTCAACCTGCTCGGGCCTTTCGTCGTGAATGCGCGGACCCTCCGGGGCCGGCAGGTGGTGCTCACCGACCCGCAGCAGCCGGCGCGTGCGCCGGTTCTGCTGCGCGGGTAGCCGATGCTCGTCCTGACGCGGCGCGCCGGTGAGTCGGTCGTCATCGGCAACGACATCGTCGTCACGGTGCTCGAGGTGCGGGGTGACCAGGTGCGCATCGGCATCGACGCGCCCCGCAGCGTGACCGTGCACCGCGAGGAGGTGTTCCGCACGATCGAGCGCGAGAACACCGCCGCGGTTGCCGCCGCCGAGCAGACCAGGGCGCTGCTGCGCGGCGCCGACCTGCCACGCCGCGTCCGGCGGCCCGATCCCGGCGTGCGGCGCGATCCCCTCAGCGGAAAGCGACCTCCACCTCGGTGAAGCCCAGGGAGCCGAGCAGGCTCTCGAGCATGGCCCGGGTGTTGCGCTCGGCGGCGGCGATGAGGTCGGTCTCGCCCGCAGCCGCGCCCAGCCGTTCCTGCGCGAGCAGGTAGAGCTCCCGCTGGCTGCCCCCCTCGTCGGAGAGGAGCCCGCCGATCCGGTCGAGCAGGCCACGCCGGTGCTCGTAGACGTAGCTCTCCTCGAGGTCGATGCGCGGCGCGGACAGGCGGGGCGCGGGCAGGACGATGCGCGCGCTCGACCGGTCGTCGGACACGCGGACCGCGCCCCCGGAAAGCCCGGAGAAGTCGACCGTGGCGTCGACCGTGCCGGCGGCGACGAACAGCGTCCGCTCCCCCGCCAACGCCGGCGGCAGGTACCGGGCGTGCTCCTCGACGTCGAGGAGCACCTGGAAGTGGCCGGTGGCGGCGCGGTACTCGCTGAGATCCTCGAGCGCCTGGAGGACCGCGGGCCCGGTGCGCTCCACCCGGTCGGTCGCGAAGGGGTTGGGGACGGTGGGGACGAGCCGCCCGAGCACGACGAGACCGGCGAGGCCGAGGACGACGACCACCGCGACGCCGGCGACGAACGCCCACACCCCGCCACGTCCCCGACGACCCGCCGAGGTGGCCCATCGCGGGGCGCCGCGGTCGGTGTCGTCGTCGACCCCTGCGCTCACCCGGCAACCTCCTTTGCGGTCACGGCCCGGGCCACCGACAGGGTGTACCCGCGTGACCGCTCGATCATGGCCTCCTGGGATGGGCGCGGATGACGCGCTGCCCTCTGACGGGGCCTTCGCGCTGGTGGCTGGCCCAGCTTTCCCGCGCCCGCGCGGGAATCCTGCGTTTCGCTTGGGAGGGTGACGGGGATCTGCCAGCCATCCTGTCACCGACCCGAGGAGGGCGCGATGCCGGCCGAAGACCCGAACGAGATGCAGACCAACCAGGGCGAGGGCGAGGGCCTGCTGTCGGGTGAGAAGGCCATCCTCGACGACCTCGGCGGCTCCACCGAGCCGACGGACGAGGAGGAGGGGACGCTCGAGCAGAAGGTCGATGAGGCCAGGGACCGCCTGAGCTCCTGACCGCCCGGCGCGTCAGGAGCGCGTGCGCAGCAGGCTTGCCGCCGTGGCGACGCCCGTCAGCACGACGAGCGCCAGCGCGAGCATGACCGGAGCCGGGGGGCCTCCTGACCGACTCCCGGCGATCGGCGCGACCGCCAGGTCGGTGCCCTTCCCACCCGCGGGCGAGACCGCGGGGTCGAGCAGGGGCGCCCGCTCGGTGCCGGCGGCGTCGTCCATGGGGGGGATGGCCCCGGCAGGCTCGTCGACGACGCAGTCGAGGCACGGCACGCCACCACCGGCCGTGTGGCCGGCGTCGCCGGCGAGCCATGGGGCGGGGCCCTCCCCGCTCCAGCGGAAGACGTCGAAACCGCGGTCCATGTCGCCCGCGTAGACGTACGGCCCCTTGTGGAACTTCGCCGCCCACGTGTTCGCGCGGTCGAGCACCGCCGCGGCGAGCTCCCGGGGATGGCTCGGGTCCGACCAGTCCACGATTCGCGTACCCGCGATGTACCACCCCATCGACAGCACCTTCGTGCCGGGAGCGAAGCGGCCGAAGTGCGAGGTGCACGGCCGGTCGTCGGTGGGGCCGACGACGTTGGGGACGTAGTAGCCCAGCGGGCCGATCGGGGCCTCCTCGTTCGTGATGTCGTAGGAGGCCAGTCCTTCGCCGGGGCACACACCGGTCCCCTCGACGAGGAACCCGCCGAGCACGAGGCTCTCGTTGTTCGTCACCATCAGCTCGAGGTCCGGGCTCGGGAAGACCCCGTGGGCGTAGGAGCCGACGTTGGGCGTCCGGGAGAGGAGCACGGGGTTCGCGGGGTCGCGCGTGTCGTAGATCCGGTAGTTGTTCTCCGACGCCGCGTACGCCCGATTGCCGCCAGGGCTGAACTCGATGTCGTGGACCCCGCCCTCGGTCGGGGCGCGACCGGTGAGCACGACGGGGTTGTCGAGGTCGGTGAAGTCGACGATGGGGATGTCGTTGAGGAGCCCGGGCAGTGCCCCGTTCGAGGCGTAGCCGTAGGGCCTGGTCGGGTGGAAGATGAAGTTGTGCACCCCCCCGTGGCCGGTCAGCAGCCGGTACATCGGCGACCACCGGTACGGGTCGGTGATGTCGAAGACGCCGATGCCTCCCGAGCCCGACCCGATCACCGGCACCTTCGTGGACGCGGCGGTGAGGGACGCGTTCACCGTCGTGCCGCCGGCCACCGCGTCCCGGATCGGCTTGCCGTCGCTGTTGGCGATCTCCAGCCCCGGGATGCCCGACGCGACGCTGCTGCCCGCCGTCGGCTCGTCGTCAGCGTCGACCTGGACGAGGCCGACGGCTCCCGCCTGCTCGGCCGATGCGATCTTCTGCGCGAAGGTGAAGACGGGGCACTGGTCGACCGGGTCCTCGCCGAGGTGGGCGTCGACGAGGGCGATCTTGCCCTGCACGTCGATGCCCGCGTAGCTGGCGGGCGTGCACCCGGTGCCCGCGTAGACGAGGTCGGCGGTCTGGCCGGCGACCGCAGCCGTCCCGACCCAGTGCGTCGCGCGCACGAACCCGGCGAGGCTCTCGGGGGCGTTGACCGTGACCCCCACGCCCGCCCCGCCGTCGCCCTCGTTGCCACACGGCTCCCCGGTCTGCTGGGTGAGGGCGAGCACCACCCGCGTCTCGCCGGTCTGCGGGTCGGTGAACTTCTTGATCCCCACGTCGTTGCGGTCCTGGCGGCAGGTGACCTGCGTGACGAACCGGGGGTTCTCCGGGTCGGTGATGTCGAAGACGTAGCCGCCGCGCTGGTAGGAGCCCATGACCGCGAAGTCGCGCTCGGCCATGATCGGCCGGGTCGGGTTGCCCTGCGCGTCGACGGGTCCGAGCGGGTCGCCCTGCTCGTCGACGAGGACCCCGGTGGCGTAGTCGCGGAGCGCGACCGTGTGGGTGAAGAACTCGAGGTCCGTGCCGACGCGCGGGCTCCGCCCCGGATCGTGCTGCCCGGGGTTGAAGTTGTACACGTGCCCGAGGTTGAACAGCTCCGGCTCCCCGGGGGTGGCGGGGAGCTCTTCGGGGATGGCGACCTGCGCCCCCGCCCCGGCGGCCCCCACGCAGCTGAGGACGAGCAACGTGCTGACCGCTGCCGCGGTGAGGAAGGAACGCCTGCGAGCCCCCATCATCTGCCCACTCCTCCGCGGGTGCATCCCGGCCCGGGAACGGGCCGCCTCACTGAGATATTCGCCGTCGCGCGGAGGATTCCTGTCGCCTCCGGCAGGGCCTCGGCGTGCGAGCGCCCGCGCCGTGGCGGGTCCGGCGGGGCGGACCTCGGCTCAGGCGGGTACGGCGGGTTGCGCCGGGTCGACCAGGGGCAGCGCGACGGCGACGAGGTCGGGGTCGAGGCTGGTGCCGGCGAGCGCGCTCAGCGCCGTTGCGATCGCCGGCGGGTCGGCGGGGCCCTCGGTGTGGGTCAGGCGCTCCACCGCGTCCGCGACGGCGATGATGCGCGCCGCCAGGGGGATGGCGTGACCGGACAGGCCGTCGGGGAAGCCGCCGCCGTCCCAGCGCTCGTGGTGGCCGCGGACCGCGGCGGCGACCTCGTCGCCGGCCGACGGGCGTAGGTAGTCCGCGCCGCGCGCGGGGTGGCTGCGGTACGCCTCGGCAAGGGGGCCGTCGTGGTCGCCGGCGCCGGCTATCGCCTCGGGCGCGACGGCGATCTTGCCGACGTCGTGGAGCAGTGCCGCGAGCTGGATGCGGGTGCGGCGCTGGCCGTCGTAGCCGAGGCGCCAGGCGAGCTCGCCGGCGAGCTCGGCGACCCGCTCGCCGTGGCCGGGCGGGTAGGCGTCGTGGCGCTCCACGTGCGCGAGCATGCGCAGCGCCGCCTCGAGCTCCGTCGTGGACGACACGCCGAGCGACAGGGTGTCGGCGGCGACGACGCCGCCGTCCTTGTCCGCCGCCGCCACCTCGAGCGCCCGATGGGCGAGCTCGCGCACGGTCGCGACCTGCGCTGCCGCTTCCGCGCCGGCGTGACCCATGGCGAGCGCGAGCGGGTGGTAGCCGTTCGGGGCGAAACGCCGCGCGACGCGTCCGAGACGCAGCCCGAGCTCCTCGGCGCTGTCGGGCGCGAGGTCCATGCCGAGCACCGCGTGGTCGGCGGGCCCGAGCGTGAACAGCTCGACGGCGAAGCGCTCGGCGAGCTGGCGGAACGCCACCGCGAGGCGGCGGCGGACGAGCAGGGTCGCGTCGGCCGCGGCCCGCTGCTCGGTCCCCGGCAGGTGGAGGAGGCGCAGGAACGCGATGCGGGGGACCTGCCCGGCCTGGCTCAGTTCGGTCAGGCGCTGCGCGAACGCCGCGCCGGTCGGCTCGCCGGTGAGCGGGTCGCGGTTGCGCAGCGCGTCCCTGCCCCCGCGGGCCTGCGCGAGCTTGCGCTCGTAGGTGGTGATGAGGCCGGTGTCGTGCCCGGTGCCGGCGGCGAGGGCCGCGACGGCGTCCTCGTTGCCTTCCCCGATGACGCCCGCCGCACCTGCCCGCATGACCTCGACCGCCAGCCCCTCGCCGCCGGTGTGCACGAGCACCACGACCTTGCCGCGGGCGCGGCCGCGCAACCCCGACAGGGCCGCCATGAGCTCACCGCGCGGCATCCGGGTGGACACGACGACGACGTCGGCGTCGTCGGGCCCGTCGACGAAGGTGTGGGCTCCGGTCTCCTCCAGCCTCGCGCGCACCGGCGCCGGGACCTCGACCAGCAGCGTGCGCACCGGTGCGCCGGTGCCGGCAGGCTCGGTGCCCGGTCGGCGCTCGCGGGCGTCCTCGCCGGCGCCGCCGTCAGGCACTGACGCGCCACCCGCCGGGGGCGCCCGCCTCGAGCCGGCTGCGCCACGTCGTCTCTGCGCTCACACCGGCGACGTAGGCGGCGCGCTGGCGGCGGCCGGGCGCGCCGGTCGGCACGGGCGGAACCGCGTCGAACGCGCTGGCGAAGTACGCCCGCAGGGCGTGGAGGGCCTCGGCACGGATCTGGGAGACGCGCGCCTCGGTGACGCCCATGGAACCGGCGACCTCACGGAGCCGCTCCCCACGGAAGTAGGTGCGCTCCACGACCTCGCGCTGCACGGGCGGGAGGTGGGCGACGCCGGTGCGGACGGTGCCCGACAGCTCGAGCCGCTCGAGGGCCTCCTCGGGAAGGCGATCGTCGGAGGACTCGGCGATGCACTCACCGAGGGTGGCCTCGGCGCTGTCGTGCTGGCCGAGCGGCTGGTCGAGGTGGAGCAGCGTCGCCGTCGCCGCGGCGGCGTGGCGGTCGGCGAGCTCGCGCTCGGTGATGCCGAGCGCGGCCGCCAGCTCCGCCGGGCGCGGGAAGCGGCCGTGCTGCTCCTCGAACCGCCGGCTGGCCTCATTGACATCTCGCATGCCGCGACGCAGCGCCCGGGTGGCCCAGTCACGCGAACGTGCCGAGTCGACCATCGCCCCGCGGATGCGGATGACGGCGAAGCGGGCGAACGGCACGCCCGCGGACGGGTCGTAGCGGCGGGACGCCTCCACGAGGCCCGCGGCGCCGGCGCTCCAGAGCTCCGCCCGGTCGACGTGGCGGGGGTAGCGGGAGGCGAGCTGCCGCAGCACCTGCTCGACGAGGTGCAGGTGCTGCTCGACGAGGGTGTTCGCCTCGTCCTCGGGAGCAGGTCGGATCGTCTCGGTCACCGTGTTCGTCCTTTTTGCTCGCAAACCGCCGTCTGGCCGGTCGACCGCGTCCGGGCCTCCAAAGCATGTCGAGCAACGGCCGTTGCGTCTTGAGCGGGACGAAGCGATTTGGCCCGAACTGGCCTTGCGGGTGGGTCGGTTGGCAAGGGATGCCCGGTTCGTCGCGGTCCCGGGCCATGGCGCCATGGCCCCTTCGGACCAGTCAGTCGGCGCGTCAGGCGCGCATGATGTCCAGCCGGCGGTTCATCGCGTCGAGCGCCGCGCGGACCGCCGCGACCTGCACGTCCTGGTGGATGACCGCCGCGCCGGTCTGCGGCATCGGGACCCCTGCGACGGTGACGGTGGCGAACACCACGACCGCGGCCGCGACGCCGCCGCCCGGGTCGACGACCCCGCACCAGTCGAGGCGGAAGTCGACGCCCCGGGGGGTGAGGGCCTCGAGAGCCTGAAGGGTGGCCGCTGCGGAAGCGGCCGACCTGCCCCGCTCCTCGGTCACTCTTGACTCCCCGATGTACTGGCGCCCGCGATGCTCGAGGGTCACGCGCACGATGTCACGGCCGCTCACGGCGACGAGGACGGGGCGGCTGCCCCCCGGATCGCGATGTTCCATCGCGCCATCGTAAGGATCCACAGCACCTCCTAGAGCATCCTCCGGATGGCGTCGGGCGGAGCCGTCCGCACGGGGGCGTACTTCACCACGTCGCCGGTGCGCGGCGCGTGGATCATCTGCCCGTCGCCGGCGTAGATGGCGATGTGGTTGGGCCTGCCGCCGTGGCCGTTCCAGTAGACGAGGTCGCCCGGCCGCGCCTCGGCGAGGGACGGCACGGCCACCCCGGCGCGCGACTGGTCGCGGCTGACCCGCCGCGTCGCGACCCCGAGGTCGGCGAAGACCCGCTGGACGAACCCCGAGCAGTCGAGGCCCGTGGAGGGGTCGGTGCCTGCCCAGCGGTAGGGGACGCCGAGGTAGCGGCTCGCGGCCGCGACGACCGCGCCGCGGTCACCGGCGGTCGGGGGCCGGGACTGCTCGGCGCTCGACGCGGGGGGAGGCGGCATGGCCGGAGCGGCCGGGGTTGCCATCCCGGGGGGCAGGGTGGCGACCATCTCCCCGAGGGTAACGGGACGGGCCGTGGAGGCCGGTGACGGCCGGGTGGCTTCGCCGAGCGCCGCGGCGAGCGCGGCAGCGAACGCGGCGCCCGTCGGCGTTGCTGTGCCGGTGGGCGCGACGGGGGGCACGCCGGGGGAGACGGCATCGATGGTGGGCATGGCTCCTCGAGGTGGCGGCCGGCGCCGCCGGTGCGGGTTGCGGTCAGGTGACGCGATCGGCGGGGCGGGCCCGGCGGCGGTCGGCGGGGTCGGGGTCCGCGGCCGGTGTCCGGCGTTCGAAGCGGGCGGCAGTCGACGACAGCCACCACCCGGCCCCACGCCCGATCGCGGTGACCCCGACGAGCGTGACACCCGCCCGCAGGGCCGCGTCGGCGAGGGTGAGCGCCCCGAGGGCGAGCATGGCGGCGGTGGGCGCGAGCGCCACCAGCCCGAGCGCCCCGGTGAGGCGGCGGAGGGGTCCTGGCTTCACCGGCGGGGCAGGAGACCGCGGATGGCGATCGCGATGTCGACGGGGTTGGCGGGCCGCGGGCTCCCTGATCCGCCCGCGGTCCCGTAGCCGAGGGCCAGCCCGAGGTCGGTGGCGACCTGGACCGCGTCGGGCAGCGACGCGTCCGCGACCCACGACACGGCGGCCGGGTCGGCGAACAGCAGCGGGCGCCAGCCGGTGCCCCCGACGACCACGTGCAGCCACCGCGAGGAGCAGCCGGCGGAGATCCAGGCCCGGCTGTCCTCCCCGTCGCAGCCGCGCACGGCGAACGAGCCGAGCGCCGGCGCCTTGCAGCCGGGTGTGACGACAGGCAGCGCGAGCGCGTCGGCGAGCGGCAACGCGCACGGGCCGGCGAGGATCATCGGACCGTCGGGAAGCCGCCGGCAGAGCGGCGCCACCGCGGCGGCCAGGCGGGTGACCCACGCCGCGTCGTCCGCCGAACCGGCTCCGCCGACCGCGTCGACGACCGCGGCCGGCAGGCCGAGGCGGCGGAGGTTCTCCACGGTCCACACCGGCGCGCCAACGGGCGCGGGCGCAGGGCCCACGGGGGCGGCCGGCGGCGGCGTGAGCGCCGCGAGGACCGGCGCAACGGAGGCCGCGGCGGGGGTCGGCGCCGGCTGGACCGCAGGCAGGGGCATCGCCAGGGACTCCGCGGCGCGCGCGAGGGGATCCTCGGCGTGGCGCACCGCCGAGCGCGGGAGTACGGCGGGGTCGGGCAGCCCGGCGGCGTCGGACGCGCCGAGCTGGCGGCGGAGCACGTCGGCGAAGGAGCGCTCGGCGGCGTCGACGTCGGAGGTGATGCCGGCGAGCAGGCGCTCGAGCGCGGTGTCCCCCCCGGCGGTCGTCGTCGTCGCGTCCGCAGGCGACGGCGTGGCCGACACCGGCGAGCGAGCCGCGGGACCGCTCCCGCCGGCGCGGGCCCGGAGCTGGACGACCTCGCGGGCGAAGAAGCCCCCGAGGCCGCCGCGCAGGACCTTGCCCGCTTCGACGATCGCGGCGTTGGCGCCGAGCCGGGCGTGCACCTCGGCGAGGGCCTGCTCGGCCGTGGGCGCCTCGACGATGACGTCGTCGGGGGTGGCGAGGGACGGGTCAGCTTCGGGGACGGACGGGTCAGGCGTCGACGGGCGCATGGCCGATCACTCCTATCGGAATCAGGTCGAGGGTGGGTGGCAGCTCGGGGTAGGCGAGGACGGGCAGCTCGACGCCGGAGCCGGCGAGGGTGGCCTGCAGCGGCCGGCGCAGGAGCTGCCCGCAGACGAGCGCGACCGGCTGCTCGCCGCCTGCGAGCAGGCCCTGGGCGCCCTCGACGAGGATCCCGAGACGCTCGGGGTCCACGGCGAGGTGCAGGGTGCCGTCGAGGTCGCGCAGCGCCTCGTGCAGGGCCGACTCCAGGCCCGGGTCGAGCGTCGCGACGGACAGGCGGCGCGCGGGTGCGATGCGGGCCACGATCGCTGAGCCGATGGCCGCCCGCGCCGCCGCGACAAGCTGCTCGACGCTGCGGCCCTCCCGCGACCGCGCGGAGACCGCCTCGACGATGCGCGGCAGGTCGCGGATCGGGACCCGTTCGGCGAGCAAGCCGCGCAGCACGGCGTGGAGGGTCGCGAGCGGCAGGCTCTCGCTGCCCACCTCGCCGGCGAGCAGGGGCTCGTCGGCGCGCAGGCCCTCGACGAGCAGCTGGACCTGCTGGCGTGACAGGAGCTCGGCGGCGGAGCCGCGGGCGACCTCGGCGAGGTGCGTGACGATCACCGAGGAGCGGTCGACGACGGTGGCCCCGCTGGCGGCGGCGGTCGCGCGCGCGCCGTCGGGGATCCAGAAGGCGGTGAGCCCGAACACCGGCTCCCGGGTCTGCTCGCCGGCGAGGCCGGCGAACTCGCTGCCGTCGCCGGCGGGCAGGGCGAGCGCCCGGTCGCGCGGCGCGGTGCCCCGCGCCACCTCGACACCGTGGAGGAGGATCCGGTAGGTGGCGGGCGGCAGGGACACGTCGTCACGGGTCCGCACGAACGGCAGGACGACGCCGAGGTCGAGCGCGATCTGCTGGCGAAGGGCGCGGACGCGCTCGAGGAGGTCGCCGCCCTGCGCGGGATCGATGAGGTCGAGGACGTCGTAGGACAGGTGCAGCTCGAGGGGCTCGACGCGCATCTGTGCGACGAGCGCCTCGGGGTCGTCGGGCGCCGGCGTGATGAGCACGTCGTCAGCGCGGGGGGGCTCCTCGCCGTCGGCTCCGGCCCGGCCGCTCAGCGCGACGAGCCCGCCGGCGAGCACGAAGAAGGGGATCTTCGGCAGCCCGGGCAGCAGCGCCAGCCCCGCGACGACGCCCGCGGCCAGGCGCAGCGCGCGGCGGTTGCTGAACAGCTGCACCCCGAGCAGCGGCCCAAGGTCGGCGTCGCGGCCGACGCGGGTGACGAGCAGGCCCGTGGAGATTGACATGAGCAGCGCGGGGATCTGGCTCACGAGGCCGTCCCCGACGGTGAGCAGCGAATAGACGCTGATCGACTCGCCGAGCGACAGCCCCCGCGTCGTCGTGCCGATCGCGAAGCCGCCGATGAGGTTGATCGCGACGATGATGATGCCGGCGATCGCGTCGCCCTTCACGAACTTGCTCGCACCGTCCATCGCCCCGTAGAAGTCGGCCTCCTTGGCGATGCGCTCCCGCCGGTCGCGCGCCTCCTCCTCGGCGATGAGCCCCGCGGACAGGTCCGCGTCGATCGCCATCTGCTTGCCGGGCATCCCGTCGAGGGCGAAGCGCGCGCCCACCTCGGCGACCCGCCCGGCCCCGTTCGTGATGACGACGAACTGGATGACGATGAGGATGAGGAACACGACGAGGCCGACGACGACGGAGCCGCCGACGACGAAGTTGCCGAACGTGTCGATGATCTTCCCGGCGTAGCCCTCCAGCAGGATGAGGCGCGTCGAGGACACGTTCAGGGCGAGACGGAGCAGGGTGGTGATGAGCAGCAGCGACGGGAAGACGCTCAGCTCGAGGCTGTCGCGGAGCGTCATGACGACGAGCAGCACGACCACCGCGAGGGTGATGTTCGCCGCGAGCAGCAGGTCCAGGCCGACGGCGGGCACGGGCACGACCATCATGAGCACCGCGGCGACGAGCAGGAGTGGGACCATCGCCCGCGTGACGCGGGCGGCGGCCGAGGCGGCTGCGCCGGGCATCAGCTGGCTGCCCGGGCCGGGACGATGCCGCGCCGGCGGTAGGCGAGAGCGAGGACGACGGCGACCGCCTCGTAGAGGGCGGCCGGGACGTACTGGCCGGCCTTGCAGCGACGGAACAGCGCCCGCGCGAGCGGGCGGTCCTCGGTGACGGTCACGCCGTGGCGGTACGCCTCCGCGCGGATCTTCGCGGCGAGGCGGTCCGCGCCCCTCGCGACGACCCGGGGAGCGGCCTCACCGTCGGCGTAGCGCAGCGCCACGGCGAGGTGGGTCGGGTTCGTCACGACCACGTCGGCGGTGGCCACGTCGCGGAGCATGCGGTTGCGCGACAGCTCGCTGTGCCGGCGCTTGCGCTGGGCGCGCATCAGCGGGTCGCCCTCGGCGTCCTTGTACTCCCGGCGGACCTCGTCCTTGCTCATGCGGAGCTCTTTCGCGGTGCGGTGGCGGTTCCACCCGTAGTCGGCCGCCGCGATGACCGTCGCGAGGAGCACGGCGCGGATGACGACGCCCCACGTCTGGTCGAGCGTGGCCGCAAGGCCCCCGTCGAGGCCCCGGTCGGCCGCGAGCTCGGTCGCCCATCCCTGCAGGGGAGCCCACACGATCGCGAGCAGCAGCCCGAGCTTGAGCGTGGTGCGGATGAGCTCCCAGCCGGCCCGTGAGGGCTTCAGCCGCTGCAGGCCCTTCTTCGGGCTGAGGTGGGAGAGCTTGGGCTTGGCCGCCCTGGGGGTCAGCCGGAAGCCGACCTGGCCGAAGCCGGCGGCCAGGGCGGCGACCACCCCCGCGACGAGCGGCGGCCCCCCGAGCGCGAGCGCCATGCGGGTGCCGCTGCCGGCGACGGCCGCGAGGTCGACCGCGCCGGTGGAGGGGACGGCGAGGAGCAGGCGGGTCTCCTCACGCAGGACCTCGAACCCGCGGCCGCCGAAAACCCGCAGCACCACGGCAGCGGCCACCAGCGAGACGGCGACGCCGACCTCCTGGCTGCGGGCCACGGTGCCCTCGCGACGCGCCTTCTGCCGTCGCTGGGGCGTGGCCTTCTCGGTTTTGCCGTCGAACCGACCCACGTGGGCTCCTCGTCCCCGCGGTGGGGAGCGTGGTATGCGAGCCGGTCCTTGGCCTGCCTTCCGTGCGTGCGTGCGCGGTCCGTGCGACGCGACCTCACCTGTCGACCGCGACGGCCCGGGTTCAAGGGGTCGGCTCCACCGACCCCGTGGCCGCCACCGGCTGACCACTGCCTGCCAGGGCCGCGCGCGCCGGCGGCGGCGGGGCCGGCTCGTCGGGCGCGTCGTCCTCGCGGCGCGCCGCGCGGCGAGCGGTGACCGCCATGAGCGCGATCCACAGCGCGACGAGCGTGGCCAGCCCCGTGTACGCGAGCGCCGCCGGCCATCCCGGACCCTCGGTCGCCTCGCGCAGCAGCACCTCGGTGTTGCGGACGAACTCCACCTGGCGTTCGGGGACGGGCGGCACCGCCGACGCGCCGATCTCCGGGTCGGCTGGCAGGGCGATCGGTGCGGCCATCACCTCGGGACCCCGCTGCAGGGTCACCATCGACTTCCAGCTGCCGGTGACGGGGACCGCCTCGGTGGACCGGTACACCCCCGGGCCGACCTCGACGAGCGGGATTTGCCGGCTGCCGCCGCCCTGCCAGGAGGTGAGGGCGAAGGCCGTCGCGCGGTGAGCGGCGTCGGGCGGGTCGAGCGCCACCTCGACGTCGGCGGTGTCCCCCGCGATGTCGAGGCGGATCACCGCCGAGACGTCGCCGACCTGGCGGGGCAGCGGGTAGGCGAGCACGCCGAGGAGTGCGACGCCGGCCACCGCGAGCGCCGCGACCGGAAGCGGCTCTGCGCGGGGTAGGAACGCCCGGGCGAGGCCGGCTCCGAGCACCGCCGCGGCCGTCGCGGCCACCGGCCCGAGCAGCGCCGCCTTGACCGCGAGCGCGGCGGGGATCTCGTGCCACCACCCCGTCCCGACGACCCAGGCCGCCTCGGTGAGCAGGCCGGCGGTGCCGACGAGCACGCCCGAGGCGACCGCGAAGCGCAGGCGCCCGGCGGTGCCGAGCCGCCACGCCACCGCCTCGACGAGGAGCGCGGAGCCGAGGTAGAGCGGGAAGCGGGGTACGGTGTGACCGAGCGCCCCGCCGACGGCGAGGGCGAGCAGACCGCGCAGCGTGAGCGCGACGAGCACGGTCTTGACGGCACCCCAGGGTCCGAGGGCCAGGCGCGTGAGCACGAGGCTGAAACCCGCGGCCGCCATCACGAGCAGCGGCAGGTAGAGGACCTGGAACTGGGGCACGCCGAAGTCGAACTCGCCCTGGAAGGTGGACGCCCCGACGAGGACGGTCCCGGCGGTCAGGACGAAGATGCCCCGGCCGAGCCGGTTCGGGCGGGCGGCCGGCAGACCCTCGGCGCACATGAGCAGCGCGGCGATCGTCGCCGCCGACCCGCCGCCGACGAGCTGCAGGTGCGTCGGACTCCACAGGGTCACGTCGATGCCGTAGGCCCGGTGCCACAGCTCGTCGAGCGGGAAGGCCGCGACCGCGCCGGTCCCGAGCGCGCCGAGCAGGACCGCGGAGTAGGGGATGCGAAGCCCCCAGGCGGAGAAGCCGACGTCGGCGTCGTCCACGGTCGCGAAGAGGATCGCGACGACCGCCGCATAGACGAGCCCGCCGAGCCCCACGAGGATCATCGTGTGGGAGGGGGTGAACAGCACGACGTCGCGGCCGTTGTCGATGTGCCAGGCGACGTCCCAGTAGAAGCCGATGACGACGATGAGCAGGGCCATGAGGGCCGACAGCACCCCGGCCATCGACCACCCGGGGAACCCGGTTGCGCGCCGCAGGCTGTCGGAGACCCGGCCGATGAAGAACAGCACCGCGTCCCGCTCGTTGCTCCGGCCGACCAGCGCCAGCCCGACGGTGATGAGGACGTAGAGCGACACGGGGACGAACAGCCACATCCACGAGCCGAGCCCATGCGCCACGACGGGGTCCATCTGCCGCTCCTCTCGCACCTCGTCCCACCGCGGCGGGCCCCCGAGGCTCGCGCTGCGGAATCCTCTTTCGGGGCGGCATCGTACTACCGGTAACACGCCGGCGGGAAATCCCTGCCGGTTGCGATGGTACGTGTGCGGTCGCTGTGGTTTCCTGGGCAGCGGGGCGCTTCGCGCCAGACGCGTCAACGGCCGACGAACCCAGGGGATGACCGTGAGCCTTACCACCGTGAAGCTGCTCGTGCTCGCGCCGGCGCTCGCCCTCGCTCTGGCCGCGTGCAACGGCGACGACGTGACCGGGCCGACCCAGGCGCCCGAGAACGACGACGTCGCTGCGGACGTCGAAGCCTTCTGCGACGACGCGCTCGGCCTCGGCTCGCCCGGGGAGCCGGAGGTCGACTGGGAGACGGCGACCGAGGAGGAGATCGCCGCGGCGCAGCAGGTGTTCGCCGAGGAGCGGCTGCGTCCCCTCGTCGAGGATCTGCGGGACAGCGCGCCGCAGGACGTGCAGGACGATGTGGCGACCCTGGAGGAGGCGCTCGACGAGGCCGAGGGCAGCGGGGACCTCGAGGCATTCTTCGGGGGAGCCGGCGGGCAGGCCCGCAACGCCATCGCCATCGAGGCCGCCGACCGCTGCGGTTGGAGCTCCGTGGACGTGACGATGGTGGACTACGAGTTCCAGGGCGTGCCCGAGACCCTGCAGGCCGGTCCGGTCGTGTTCTCCGCCACCAACGAGGGTGAGGAGAGCCACGAGATGATCGTGTTCGTCAAGCGGGAGGGAGTCGAGGAGACCTGGGAGGAGATCCTCGGGCTCGAGGAGGCGGAGGTCATGGAGCGCGTGGAGTTCGTCGCGGCGACCTTCGCGCCCGCCGGCGAGGAGAGCACGGCAGCCGCCGACCTCGATCCCGGCGAGTACGTCATGGTGTGCTTCATCCCCCAGGGCACGGACGCGTCCGGCGAGGAGGCCGGCGACGGGCCGCCCCACTTCCAGGAGGGCATGTTCGCCGACTTCACCGTGGAGTAGCCGGCCCACCGTCAGCGGAGCCAACCGGTTCAGGCCCGTCCGGCCGCCGCAGCCGCGTCAGCCGCGCAGGGCGCGCAGGCCGTCGGTGAAGGTGCCGGCGGTGGCGCGCAGCAGCCCGTCCATCGCCTCCGGGAACAGCAGCAGGGCGACCGAGACCATCGACAGCGCGATGAGCAGCTTGGCGGGCAGGCCGAGCAGGAAGACGTTGGCCTGGGGCGCGAAGCGCGAGGCGAGGCCGAGGACGACCTCGACGATGAACAGCGCGGACACCACCGGCAGGGCGAGCTCGGCGCCGACGAGCATGAGCCGGCTCGTCTGCCGGGCCGCCACGTCGAGCAGGGCCGAGGACCCCGCGAGCGCGCCGTCGAGGGCGACCACCTCAACGGACATCGACAGCCCCCGCACGAGCAGCTCGAGCCCGCCAGCGACGAAGAACACGGCGAGTCCGGTGAGGTTGAACAGCCGGCTGAACACCGCTCCCTGCTCGCCGCGCGTCGGGTCGATCACCTGGGCGACCGACAGGCCGCTCACGACGTCGACGACCCCGCCCGCGACCGCGAACATGTGGAACAGCACCCCGGTGAGGTAGCCGAGCGTGGCTCCCACAGCCGCGTTCACCGCGCCGGCGCCGAGCAGCGCGGCGAGCGTCAGCGGCCCCTCCATCGGCGCGGAGAGGAAGAGCCCGACGGCGAGGATGGTCGCGAGGCGGCCGGGCAGCGGCACGACCCGCGCGAGCATCGGGGAGGCGACGGCGAACGCCGCCACCCGGGTGATCGACAGGACGAGCCCCGCAGCCCACGCAGGGTCGAGCGCCACGCTGAGCTGCTCCATCAGGACAGCGACGGAATGGAGCTCCAGAGCTGGGTGACCCAGGTGACGAGCTCGCGGATCATCCAGCTGCCGCCGAACATAACGATGAGCGCGACGCCGACGAGCTTCGGCACGAACGTGAGCGTCATCTCCTGCACCTGCGTGACCGTCTGCACGAGCGACACGACCACCCCGATGGCAAGGCTCACGACGAGGATGGGGGCGGCCAGCTTCGCGGCGATCATGAGGGCGCCGGCGACGATCTGCAGGACCTGGGCGTCAGTCATGGTCCGGTCACCCGATCCCCTTCACGGAGCCGACGAGGGAGCCGACGATCAGGACCCACCCGTCGACGAGGACGAACAGCAGGAGCTTGAGCGGCAGGGAGATGAAGACGGGCGGCAGCATCACCATGCCCATCGACATGAGCACCGCCGCGACGACCAGGTCGATCACGAGGAACGGCACGAACACGACGAAGCCGATGACGAACGCCGTCCGCAGCTCGGAGATCACGAACGCGGGGATGAGCGTGGAGGCGGGGACGTCCTCGACGGTCTCCGGGCGGGGCGTCCTCGCGAGGTCCATGAACAGCCGCAGGTCGCTGTCCCGGGTCTGCGCGAGCATGAACGCGCGGACGGGCGCGAAGCCGACGTCGATCGCCTCGGACTGGCCGATCTCCCCGGCGAGCAGCGGCTGGACCGCCTGCTCGTTCACCTGCCCGAGCACCGGCGCCATAACGAAGTAGGTCAGGAACAGCGCGAGGCCGACGAGCACCTGCGCGGGCGGGACGGTCTGCAGGGCGAGCGCGTTCTTCGCGAGCCCGAGCACGACGACGAACCGGGTGAACGTCGTCATGAGCAGGAGCAGGCCCGGCGCCGCCGAGCCGACGGTGAGCAGCAGGATGAGCACGACGGTGCGGGACAGGGCCGGATCGTCGGAGTCCACCGAGATCGACACGTCCGGCACGGCGGGCACGGCGGGGTCGGCGCCGGCGGCACCATCGAGGTCGGTGGGGGCCGGGTCGGCGGGAGCGGCGGAGGCGTCGGGCGCCTCCTGCGCCGCCGCGGGGCCCGACAGGAGCCCCGCGAGCAGGATGGTGGTCAGTCCCGCAGCCGCGAGAAGGCGAAGCGTCCTAGCCGCGCGACGCACGCAAGGGGCCTTGGAGATGGGTCCGGACCGTCATCGCGCGGAGACGGTCAACGAGGCCCATCCGTGGCCCGGGCAGGTGCGCGGCGGCCGGTTCCATGGCCGCGGGGGATGCGGGGTCGTGCCGGTCGACGGACGCGCCGTCGGGGTCCAGCTCGCCGAGCAGCGACACGCCGTGCTCGCCGGCCCCTACGAGGAAGCGGCGGGCGCCGACCTCGACGACGGCGATTATCGCCCCGCGGGCCACACCGGTGCGGGCGACGACCCGCACACCGCTCGTCGTCGTGGCCTGCCGCCCCGCCCAGCGGCGGACGAGCAGGAGCGCGCCGATGATGACCGCCAGAGGCGGCAGCAGCCGGCCGAGGACCTCCACGCCGAAGGGTTCCACGGGGATCAGGCGCGCCGCAGCAGTTCGGTGACGCGCACCCCGAGCTCGTCGTCGACGACGACGATGTCGCCGCGGGCGATCAGGCTGCCGTTGACGAGCACGTCGACCGGCGCGCCGACGGCCCGGTCGAGCTCGACGACGCTGCCCTCGGTCAGGCGCAGGAGGTCGCGGACCTTGAGACGGACCCGCCCGAGCTCGACGGTCACCGCGAGGTCGACGTCGGCGAGCAGGTCCAGCTCGCTGCCTCGCCCGGGCTCGACGCCGGGTCCGAGGTCGGGGAAGGCCACCGGCGCGACGTCCGGTGCGGTGCCGGTTGCCGGCGTGGGGGGGATCGACGTGCTCGCGGTCATGGGGCTGTCCTCAGGGTCTCGGTGGGATCGAAAGTGCGTCCGGTCGACTGGTCGACCCAGCGCGCGACCTGCAGAGCCAGCCGGCGCCCGCGGCGCCCGACGTGGCCCTCGACGACGCCGAACCCGCCGACCTCCCCGCGGACGGGGCGGCCCGCGCGGTGATCGAGGCGGATGACGTCGCCGACCGACAGCCCCGCGAGCGCGCGGGCGGGCAGCGGCGACTCGGCGAGGCGGACCTGCAGCGTGACGGCGACGTCGCCGAGGCGGTCGGCGACGGCGGCGCGCGCGGCGGTGTCCGCCGCGGCGGGAGCGGAGTCGCCCCCGGCCCCCGCGCTGATCTGGTCGAGGATCGGAGCGAGGAACGCCGGCGGGTAGCAGACCGTCAGCAGGCCCTCGGCGCCCACACCCTGGGACAGGGTGAGGCGGAAGGTCAGGAGCACGACCTCGTCGGACGGGGCGGCGACCTGCACGAGCTGAGGGTTGTACTCGACGCCGGCGAGCGCCGCCGGCCCGGTGCTGACCGCGCCGAGGGTCTCGTCGAGGGCCGCCGCGGCGTGCCCGAACAGGTCCGCGAGCAGGGCCGCCTCGAGCTCGGTGGGCCGCCGCGGCTCCGGCAGGCCGTGAGCGCCGGGGACGGCGCGCCCACCGAGTAGGCGGTCGACGAGGACGAGCCCGAGGTCGGCGTTCATCTCGATCACCGCGCTGCCGGCCAGCCCCGGCGCGCAGACGGTGGCGACGATGTGGGGGTTGGGCATCGAGCGGATGTAGGCGTCGTAGGAGACCTGGTCGACAGCCAGCGGCTCCACCTGGACGAGCGCGCGCAGCGCGCCGCCCCACCCACTGGCCATGCGCCGGGCGAACAGCTCGTGGGCGACCTGCAACGCCCGGACGGTGTCACGGCCCAGGCGCTGGCGGCGGCTGAAGTCGAACGGGGCCGCCCCGACGGTTGCCGCGGGCTGCGGCAGCGGCGCGGGGCGCACGGCGCGTCCCAGCGGCGTCGGAAGCTCCGCGGCGGTCACTGTTCGGCTTCCCCTTGGTGAGCTGGCGTCGGGGACGCGGCATGGCGGCTGCGCTCCCGCCCTCTGCTGTCGACCGGGGACCGGGTGAGTAAAGCGTCCTACTGGACGACGAGCTCGGTGAGCACGATGCGCAGCACCTGCCCGTCGGGGTAGACCCCGGCCGCCCGCGCAGTCAGCCGCCCGCGCAGCTCCTCGACGCCCGCTGGGGTGCGCAGGTGGTCGGCGGAGAAGGTCGCGATCTCCGACAGCGCCGCGTCCTTGAGAAGCGCGAAGCGGCCCTCGACGTCGGCGGCGGCGACGTCCGCCGCGAGCACGGCGGCGAAGCCGAAGCGGACGTAGTGCACCTGGGGACCGGCGAGGTTGGCGGTCATCTGCGCGACGTCGACGATCGCGCCCTCCTGGGGCGCCGCGTCGCCCGCCTGCTCATGGGAGCCGCTGAGCACGAACACCGCCGCTGCGGCGCAGGCGAGCGCGAGGGCGGCGGCGACGGGCAGCGTGCGCCGCCGGCGCGCGGGTCGCCGGGCGGCAGAGGGGGTGTCGGTCAGCTCGGCGACTGCTGCGGCCATGGTCATGCTCCTTCGGCTGCCACGAGGATGTCGACGCGGCGGTTGAGCGCTCGGTTCACGGCACTGTCGTTGGGCACGCGGGGTCGGAACTCGCCGTAGCCGATGGCGCCGAGCCGCTCCTGGCCCACCCCGAAGTCGGTGAAGAGCAGGGACAGCACGGCCACCGCCCGGTCGGTCGACAGGTTCCAGTTGGTGTAGTCGCCCCGCCGGAGCGGGGCGTCGTCGGTGTGGCCCTCCACGAGCACGTCGTTGCCGAAGCGCGCGAGCGGCTCGGCGACCGCGCCGATGATGCGCCGACCGAGCTCGGAGATGCGGGTCGAGCCGGTCTCGAACAGGATGTCGTCCGCGGCGATGCTGATGACGAGTCCGCGCTCGTCCATGTGGAAGTCGGCGTGGTGACGCAGCGCCGAGGCGGTGAGGGACTCATCGATCGCCGCGCGCACCCGCCGCAGCTGGTCGAGCTCGACCGCGGGCGGCGCCGCCGGGCCGGCGGCGGGCGGCGGCGCGTCGGTGGCCACGGGCAGCTCGGGGGTCACCGCGACGTTCAGGGGCCCGTCGTCGGCGGCGCCCTCTGGCACCACCCCGCTCGACGCGTCGAGCAGCCCCTCGCGCACCGCCGGGTTGCCGAACGGCGCCTCGAGTCCGCTCAGGAACGCCTCGAACTTGTGCTGATCGATCTGGCTCATGGCGTAGAGCATCACGAAGAAGGCCATGAGCAGGGTGACCGCGTCGCCGTACGTGCCGAGCCAGCGCTGGCTGCTTTCACCGGACTGCGCGCGGGGGCGGGTGGGCTTGTACCGGCCGGTGGCCTTGCCGCGTGCCATCAGGCCGCCCGGGGCGGCACGGCCGCGAGCGGGGTGACCGCCGCGCGGGCGGCGTACCCGACGCGTTGCGCGGGCGGCAGGTAGGTCTCGAGGCGCTCGACGAGCAGGCGCGGGCTCGCGCCCGCCTGGATGCTGAGGATGCCGTCGAGGGCGATGTCGCGGGCGGCCAGCTCCTGGTCGTTCAGCCGGGTGAGCCGGCTGGCCAGCGGCAGCCACACGAGGTTGGCGAACAGCACCCCGTAGAAGGTCGTGAGCAGTGCGAGCGCCATGCCGACCCCCAGCTGCGCGGGGTCGGTGAGGTTCTGCAACATGTTCACGAGCCCGACGACCGTGCCGAGCATGCCGAAGGTGGGCGAGTAGCCGCCGAGCGCCGTGAAGAAGCCGATGCACACCCGGTGGCGTTCGTCCACGGCCGCGATGTCGATCTCGACGACCTCGCGGACCTCGTCGGCGTCGAGCCCGTCGACGACGAGCTGCAGCCCTCGGCGCACTCCCTCGTCGGACACGTCCACGAGCCGCGCCTCGAGCGCGAGCATGCCGTCCTTGCGGGCGGTGTCGGCGAGCCCCGCGAGTGTCGTCACCGTGGCGTCGACGTCGGGCGGCGAGCCCCGGAAGGCCTGCAGCGCCGCCTTGGGGAAGCGGGACAGGTCCGCCTTGCGGTACGCCATGAGCGCCGCACCGATGGTGCCGAAGAACACGAGCACGAAAGACGACGGGCCGACAAGCGGGCCGAACGCGTTGCCGTCGATGAGGGTCGCGACGACGATGGACAGCAGGGCGAGCAGGAACCCGCCGATGAGCAGGGGGTCCATCGGTCAGCGCTCCGGCTCCGGCACGACCGACAGCCCGGGGCGGCCGGCGTCGCGCAGGTCGTCGGCGGCCACGAGCACCGAGGCACGGAACGCCACGATGCGCCGCACAACCTCGTCGGGCGTCTCCTGCACGATGGCCTTGCGACCGTCCACGAGGGTGAGGAGGGTGTCCGGGGTGACCTCGATCGCTTCGATGAGGTCAGCGTTGACGAACAGCGGTTCGCCGTGCAGTCGATGCAGGAGGATCACCGCGCACCTCCTTGTGCGTCGCCGGATGATCGTGTCGACCCGCCTGTCGGCGGGCGCCGGCCACGCTTAAGGCGCCCCCTCCCGTGCCGTCAGAGGCGCTCGTCTCCCTGTCCTACGTCGTCGCGATCGTCACCGTGGCCACCATCGCGGTGCGCTCGCTGCACGGGGCGCTCACATCGGGCGACCTCGACGACGGGGTGGTCCTCGGCCTGCTCCTGGCGCTACCGGCGATGGTCGGCGCGGCGCTCATCGCGCTCGCCATCCTCTCGCCGCTGTTCACCTGGTTCCTCGCGGCTACGCCGTCGGGTAGCGGCGACGGGCGGCCGCCCGAACCCACGGTGGGCGGGAAAAGCGGTGCAGGCCCCGCCAGGAGGCGGGGCCTGCACGTGGGACGTGCGCGGTCAGCGCTTGAGGTTGACGAGGTCCTGGAGCATCTCGTCGCTCGCCGTGATGGTCCTGGCGTTCGCCTGGAACCCGCGCTGGGCGAGGATGAGGTTTGTGAACTCCTGGGCGAGGTCGACGTTGGACATCTCGAGCGTCCCAGCCTGCAGGCTGCCGCGCCCGTCCGTGCCCGGCTCGCCGACCTGGGCGGCGCCGGAGTTCGCGGTCGCCGCGAACAGCGTGCCGCCGATGCGCTCGAGACCACCGGGGTTGGCGAAGCGCGCCACGGCGATCTGGCCGAGCTCCACCTCCTGCCCGGCCACGTCACGGCCCATGATGCGGCCTCGGGCGTCGATGGCGACGTCGACGTAGCTCTGCAGGTCGGCCACCTGGACGGGGTTGCCGTCGGTGCCGACGACGAGCTCACCGGCCGGGCCGACGAGGTTGCCGGCCGCGTCGAACGCGAAGGCGCCGGCGCGCGTGTAACGCGGGCCGTCGGGGGTGCTCACGACGAAGAACCCCTCGCCCTGGATGGCGAGGTCGGTGGCGCGCCCGGTGACCTGGGTCGCGCCCTGGGAGAAGACGCCGTCGACCGACGCCATGCGCGCGCCGAGGCCGAGCTGCATCGGGTTGATGCCGCCGGCCACGCCGGCCACGGCGCCGGTGCCGCCGCGCACGACCTGGGTGAGCGCCTCCTGGAAGGTGACCCGGGAGGACTTGTACCCGGTGGTGTTGACGTTGGCGATGTTGTTGCCCACCACGTCCATCATCGTCTGGTGGGCACGCAGGCCGGAGACCCCGGCGAACATCGAGCGGAGCATGAGCAGTTCCTTTCGTGAGGATGGGTTTCCTACAGGGAGGTGGAGCGGTGGATCTCGAGCGTGGCGTGCAGGGGCACCTCGCGGTCGCCGACGAGCAGCACCGGGCCGTGCGTCGTGAACCGGATGCCGTCGACGGTGCCGCGCACCTCCTCACCCGACACCCGGGCGAGCACCGTCGAGCCGACGAGGTCGTTGGCGATCGTGACCTGCGTCAGGCCGAGCATCTGCTGCTGAGCGGCGGCGATCTGCTGGAGCGTCTCGATCTGGGTGAACTGCGCGGTCTGCTGCAGCATCGCGGACGGGTCGGACGGCGCCATGGGGTTCTGGTAGCGCAGCTGGGCGACGAGCAGCTTCAGGAACGCCTGGCTGTCGAGGCCGCCGAGCGCTGAGGCGGTCGTGGGGACTGGGGCGGCGGACACCCCGCCGATCGTGGGCATGATCGTGCTCCTCTGGTCACAGGCGCCAGCCCGCGGGAGCGGGCCGGCTCGGCGGGCGGCGCTGGCGGGAGCCAGGCGCGGGGACGGTGCTCTCAGGGGGTGGGCGGTGTTCGGGGGCTGGGCGCTCGTGCGCCCCGTCGCCTGCGAGCGAGAAGCCCCGGGCGGACAGCGCCGCCGACAGGTCGCGCTCCCAGCCCGCGGGCGCGGCTGCGCCCGTGCCGAGCACCGCGATGCGCACCGCGTCGCCGCGCAGGCTGACCACCAGGCGGAGCTCGCCGGCGTCGACCGTCACCCGCCGGGGCGCAGGCGCGAGCTCGAGGCGCTCGACGATGTCGGCGACCCGTTCGGCGAGGGCGCTCGGCTGTGGCCTGACGGCACTGGCCGGAACCTCGTGCGCCCGGCCGGGAGCCCCGGTGACCGGGGTGGGCGCCGCGGCCGGCGCGGCGGTGAGGTCGACGCCCGGCGCCGCGGCGCGCGGGCGCCGGGGGGCGGGGGCCGTCGGGAAGGCAGCCGCGGCTGGGGGCGTGGCCCCGGCCGGAGGC
>DATLGH010000063.1 GCA_035540635.1 Egibacteraceae bacterium
GTCCCCGGGGCCGGAGGGGCTGGGGAGGTGAGAGCAGAAGGCTGCGAGCGGGGCGACCGGCCCGCCGCGACGTCGGCCGTCGGAGCGATCGTGGGCGCGCCGGCCGTCGGCGCCTCCTCGGCCGTGGAAAAGCCGTCCACGACCACGACGCGGTTGCGGGGATCCTGGGGCGAGGTGCCGAACCCGAAGAAGCCGCCGTTCAGCATCATTCCACCCCCGATGAGCACGGCGACGAGGACGAGCGCGCTCAACGCCGCGGCCGGCAAGCCGGTGCGGTTCTGCCCGTCGTCCACCCTCTTCTCCTTCTCCCGGAGGCGGCGAACGCCTCGAGAGGTGCATCGGCACGTGCGCGCCGCTCCTTGAGAGACTCCTCCGTTATCCCCGGACGACAGCCAACCCACCCAGCGCCCAGGCGACCACCACGGCTCCCAGTGTGCACCTCACGGCCGCCTGATGGATCCGCCGGCGGGTGACCCTCGCCACTGTAGCGATCCGCGGTTGCCGCCCGGGGGTGGTGGGCGGCTCACGGCGAGCCGGGCCGGAGGCCGCGACGCGAAAAGTGGGCGGACGGTCGGAATGTCCTGGGGGCGCACGGCGTTGTGCCCGACGTGACCCGCAAGAAGTCGCTGTCCACCGGGCTCTCCCGTTCCGATCGGGCCGCTCTCTCCCGCCTCGTCGCGGCCGAGACCGAGCGGACGACGGCGCGGGTGGCCGCCCTCACCCGTGACCTCAACGCCATCGTGGAGTCCGCGGGCAGTGCCTCGGTCGACGACGAGCACGACCCGGAGGGCGCGACGCTGGCTTTCGAGCGGCCCAGGTTGCGGCGCTGCTCGCGCAGGCGCGCGGCCATCTCGGCGAGCTGGCGGACGCGGACGGGCGGCTGCGCGCAGACGCCTACGGGACCTGTGAGGACTGCGGGCAGCCGATCGCACGCGAGCGGCTCTACGCGCGACCGACGGCGCGGGCCTGCGTGAGCTGTGCCGCCCGCAGCGCACGCTGACCTGTAGTCAGTCCAAAGGGAGTAGTCAAGTCCCGGCTCGTTTCGTCCGAATCAACCGCTAGCCGCGGGACCCGCCCCGGCAAGCGATCTCGAGGAGGACACCCCCATGCAGTCTGAGCCGTCGGTCTCCGCGTCCCTGTTCATCCCTGACGACATCACCGCCGTGTTCGCAGACGACGCGCGCGTGCAGGTCAGAAGCACCCGACCCCCGGCACCCGGCCCCGTCGGCCGCAGGCCAGCGTCCTCGACCACCGGGCTGAACGCGGCGTTGCAGCGCACCAGCCGCCAGCAGCAGCTCGTCATCATGACGGCGGTGTGGATCGCGCTGGTCGGCCTCGGTCTTTGCACCGCCTGGTGGACCAACCTCTCCATGAACAGCGCGTCGGCCGCCTGGACGGCGTTGTCCTGGGGCGGCGGCGCGATCTGGGTGCTCGGCACGGCCGTGGCGCTGTCGGTGCGCTTCGGACCGGTCGAGGACCACGCCCCGGACCGGGCGCAGCGCTGACGCCACCAGGTCGAGCCCGCGTCCCGTCAGTGACCGAGGAGGGCGCCGAACCGCTGGAGGTAGTCGGCGAAGGCGGCGCCCACCCTCGCGGGTGACAGCCCGAAGTGCGCGGCCTCGTACCGGTGCGCTCCGTGGCGATCGGCGGGATGCTCGGCCACCCATCGGCGCATGGCCTGCTCGACGTCAACGTCCATCGGGGCGCCGAGCCGTTCGCAGATGGCAGCCGCTGTGGCCACCGGGTCGGCGACCAGTGCCGGGTAGGACACGTCCAGGAAGCGCCCGGCATCCGTGGCCGCCCGCACGTCGAGTGCCCGCCGGAGAGCGGTGGCGCATCTGCGCAGTGCCTGGTTGCCCGCCACGACGGGCGACACGTCGGCACTGTGAGGCCGTCGCACGGTGGTGATGAGGCTCGCATAGGAGGCCACCGCCTGCGAGGGGTCGCGGTGGCAGTGGACCACCGTCGCCCCCGGAAGCACCCGCAGCAGCGCGTCGAGGTGTCCGGTGTGACCCGGCGACTTCAGCAGCCACTCCCTGCTGCCCCGGTCCTCGCCGAGGACGCGTAGCTGGAGGGCGTAGTATGCGTACTCACCGTGCAGGTCCGCGCCGGCGAACCATCGTGAGTAGGCCTGGGCGTCGAACATGTCGTCGAAATGCTGGCTCGCGAAGGCGTTCTGCAGTAGGGCATCGCATTCCTCAGGGCCATGGGGGGTCAGGGGATGGATGGCCTTGAACTCGGGCGCCAGCGCGTAGAAGCGCTCGAGCCAGCGCTCCGCCCTGGCCACCAGAGTCGCCTCGTCGGGCTGTCCGTCCCCCGGGGGGACCGGGTGCAGCGCCTCCCACAGCCGAAGGGGACGGTAGCGCGGGTGCTTCGCCAGCAGGTTGTGGAGCAGGCTCGTTCCCGTGCGCGGCAGGCCGGTGACGACGACCGGGCGCCCGAGTGGCCGCTCCGGCGTCTCGGGGCGCCGCTGGAGGTAGGCCTGGAGGAGCAGGCGGTTGCGCAGACGCCGTATGAGCAGACTGCGCAGCACGCCCCGGCCCTGCGGGGTGAGACGGCCGGTGTCCTCACACGCCGCCACGAGCAGCGACAGCGGCTCGGTGAAGCCCAGGTCGCCCCAGTCGTCGTGGCCGGCCGCCCGGGCAGCCTCGGCCATGAGCGTCGACGGGTCGAGGTCACCCCGGGTTTGGTCGGGCTCCACCGGGTGTCAGGAGCGCGACATCAACCCCGGCTCCCGCACGGCCGCTTGGGGAGTGTGTCCTCGACGTCGTCGCGCAGATCGACCACCATCTGCGGGTCCGTGTCCTCGGCGGATGGCAGGGGACCAGCCGGGAAGTGCTCGGCGATGAGCATGATGGGCAGACCGCCGGACACGACGCGGTAGACGCGGAACAACAGCTGGTCGGCGCTGTCGCAGCCGAAGTCGCCGGCCAAGGCGCCTACGGGGCGCCGGCCGGTGCGCAGGATCTCCCTGAACGTCTCCACGCGGTGCCTGCGCAGCACCCGGCCGATGGGCTCGGCCGACGACAACAGCGACTCCCGAACCGGCGCGGACAGCCGGTCGAGCACGACCGCGGTGTCGGCGTAGACGTAGTTGCGCCCGGTGCGCCGGCCCCGGAGGAGAACCCTGCGCCGCAGGATCGTCTCGTGCCCGGCCGGCTGGAGGTCCTCGTCGGTCAGCTGGACCGGGGTGATGAACTGCTCGTGTCCGGCCAGCTCGATCGGGTCGTCGAACCATGACTCCAGCAATTGCACCACGGTGCCGTCGGTGGTCAGCAGGATACGCTGCAGGGCGTCCGGTGACGCCCCGGCCCGCAGCCCCGCGTCCAGCGTGTCGTGGGTTCCGGTCATATCCACTCTCCCGTCATGCGCCTCGGTCAACACCAGTTCCTTTCCCACGCGGGCATCGGCCGATCCCCAAAGGACAACTGTAGCCCCCGAAAGGTTGATGGTAAGAAGATATTGTCGCCAGCGGTAGTGGTGGGCGACATATAGGTGCGCATAGCAACGTTGCTGAGCGGGTGTTCTCTAACGCGCAAGGCCGTGCGGTGGCGCCAGACAGGAAAGCAGCGGCTAGGATCGCCCCCCATGTCAGTGCCTGAGGGGGCCCGGTGAGCACCCCGGCGAGCGTGGCGCCGTTGAGCGCGACCCTGGAGGAGGCCTGCCTCCGGTGGTCGCCACGCCCGGCCGTCAGCGCAGCCGGGACCACCCTCACGTACGGCCAGCTGTGGGAGCGGGTCCTCGCCCTCGCGGCAGCCTACGAACGGCTCGGGGTGGGGCGCGGCGACCGGGTCATCTGCCAGCTGCGCAACGGCCCCGAGCACCTCGCGGCCGTCGCCGCCGCATGGCTGCGTGGGGCGGTCCACGTCGGAGCGGACAACGACCTCACGGGCCCGGAGCTGTCACGGCTCGCGCAGCGCCTGGGCGCCGCTGCCCTGCTCTACCAGCCGCCCGCGGACGCCGAGGAGCCGCTGGCCCCACTCGACGTGGTCGCCGAAGGGTCCCCGGCCACCCGCTTGATCGTCCACGGAGCCTCGTCGGGGCCCTACGAGCCGCTGGACCGGCTGCTGGCCTCGGGCGGGCCGGTCACACCTGCCCCGCCCGGTCCGCTCGACCCCGCCGTGGTATTCCTCACGTCAGGCACCACGGGAGAGCCGAAGGCGGTCCTCGAGACCCTGTCGGCCCACTGGGCGAAGATGCAGCTGTTCACCGACGCGTTCAGGCCCGGCCCTGAGGACGTGCACCTGCTCTACCTACCCATGGCGCACGTCTTCGGCCTGCGGCTGGCGTTCCTGGCGCTGCTGCGCGGCGGCCATCTCGTCCTGCTCGAGCGGTTCTCTCCCGACCGTGCCCTCGCACTCGTCGCGCAGGAGCGGGTGACCGTTCTCCCTGCCGTGCCGACTCACCTGCGACTGCTGCGCAACCGTTACGACCCCGACCGCCACGACGTCAGCAGCCTGCGCTGGGTGCTGTCGGCGGCATCCGGACTTCCCCGCCCGCTGGCGGAGTGGGTCTACAACGTCCTCGGCGCCAACATCACCTACGTGTTCGGCTGCAGCGAGGGATTCACCACGGTGACCGCGGACCCGGAGGACATCCTCGCCGGCTCGGTCGGCAGGACGGTGTTCAAGGGGCCGCCCGGCACACCCGCCGACGGGACGGTGCGCATCATCGACCCGGCCACAGGCGCCCCGCTGCCCCCGGGGGAGACCGGGGAGATCGCCTTCGGCGCGGCTACCCCGGTGCGCTACTGGGACCACGCCGACGCAGCCACGGACGGGTGGTACCGCACGGGCGACCTCGGGCGCATCGACGACTCCGGGCGACTCTACGTCGTGGGCCGGCTGAAGGAGCTCGTCAACCGGGGTGGACTCCACGTCTCCGCAGCGGAGGTCGAGATGGCGCTCCTGCGCCATCCCGCGGTGGCGGACGCCGGCGTCATCGCCGTCCCGGACCCGATCCTCGGCGAGGCCGTCTGCGCGTGCGTCGTGCCCGCGGAATCCCCGCCCCCGACGCTGCCGGAGCTGCGCGACTTCCTCGCCCGCAGCCTCGCCCGCCACAAGCTTCCCGACGAGCTCTGCGTCGTCGACGTCATCCCGCGCACGGTCATCGGCAAGGTCGACCGGCCGGAGCTGCGGGTCAGGGTCGTCGAGGGCGCGCTCCCGCGGGAGCGCGCCCGGCCCTGAGCGGGCGGCGAGTCGGTCAGTGCTGGTTGGCGAAGGCCTGCCTGATCGAGGCGGCCACGACGTCGGGACGCTCGAGGGGGCCGAGGTGACCGAGACCGGAAAGCGCCTCGGTGCGGGCGTCACGCAGGCGCCCGGCGAGGTGCGCGAAGATGCGCGCGTCGGCCGCCTCGGAGTCGGCGCCCCGGACGAGCGTCACCGGGCAGCGGACATCGGCCAGGCGGCCGTAGCAGCCGTGCGCCGTGGCCATCTCGTAGATCCGCGCCTCGTCCTCCGGCCGGCACTTCAAGCGAACCGTCCCGTCGCCGACGTCCCGCATGCCGTGCGCGACGTACGCCCGCAGCACCTCGGGGTCGAGGTGCGCGAGTGGCGGCTTGGCCGCGTAGTGCGCGAGGGCCTCGTCCGACGAACGAAACGTCGCGCGCCTCGCGCGGGCACGGGCCGCCAGCCAGCTGTCGGGGTCCCGTCCGAGCGGTGGGTCGGCGGGCACGAGCACGGGCTCGTAGCAGTACAGGGCGGCGAAGGTGCCCGGCCGGCCTTGCTCGGCGAGCAGCAGTGCGGTGCCGCCCGACGAGTGGCCCACGCCGAGCGGCCGGGCGAGCCCGTAATGGTCGACCACCGCAAGGATGTCCGCCGCGAACCGCTCCCAGGCGAAGTCGTGCCCGTCGCCGACCGAGTCGCCGTGAGCGCTGAGGTCGGGGGCCAGGCACCGGAAGTCGCCGAGCTCACGCGCGACGGGGCCCCACACGAGCCCGTGGAAACCTGTAGCGTGCGCGAGCACGACCGGCGGCCCTGCTCCCCCCAGGTCGTGGACGGCCAGGTCCGTCGAGTCGGCGCGCACGGGGATGCGGTGCGAAGGCCGCGTGTGGTGGTCGATGCCCAAGGCGAGGTGACCATACCGGGACGCCCCTGACGTTGACAAGGCGTTCGCTGATGAGGGTTCGAAACCGCCAGGCTCGACTAGACTTCGGGCTTATGCGCGCGTCCGCTTCTCGACCGCAAGAACCCGCGGGTACTGCGGCCGACGGGTCGGAGCCGGCTGACGTGCCCCCTGGGGAAGCCATCCGGACCGAGGGCCTCCGCAAGGTGTATCCCGGTGGGCTCGTCGCGGTGGCGAGCCTCGACCTGACCGTCCGCCCCGGCGAGATCTTCGGTCTGCTCGGCCCTAACGGTGCGGGCAAGACGACGACCGTCGGCATGCTCACCACGAGGATCGTGCCGACGGAGGGGGCTGCCGTCGTGGGCGGCGTCGACGTGGTCAGCGATCCCGCCCGCGCCCGCCAGGTCATCGGCGTGGTGTCGCAGGCGAACAACCTCGACCGGGGGCTGACCACCTGGGAGAACCTGTACTTCCACGGGCGCTACTTCGGCATGGGGGTGAAGGCCGCCCGCGCGGCGGCGGACCAGTGGCTCGAGGCCTTCCGCCTCACGCACAAGGCCAAGGCGCGTGTCGACGCGCTGTCCGGCGGGATGAAGCGCCGGCTCGTGCTCGCGAAGGCCATGCTGCACGGCCCCGCCGTCGTGTTCCTCGACGAGCCCACCGCCGGTCTCGACCCCCAGAGCCGCCTCGCACTCTGGGAGATCATCCAGGCGCTCCATGCCGCCGGGCAGACGGTCTTCCTCACCACCCACTACATGGAGGAGGCCGACCGCTTCTGCGACCGCGTGGCGGTCATGGACCACGGCGGGATACTCGCGCTCGACACGCCCACGAACCTCAAGCGGTCGCTGCGCGCGGGCGTGTCGGTCAGCGTCCGGGCCGAGGGCGACGTCGAGCGTCTCGCCGATCAGCTGGGAGCCGTCGACGGGGCGACGGGGGCATGGGCCAAGGACGGGGCGGTGCGCCTGCACCTCGACAGCGCCGACGGCGCCCTCGGCAAGATCCTGACCGCGGCGGAGCAAGGCGGGTTCCGCGTCACCGACGTGTCGGTGAGCGAAGCGACCCTCGAGACGGTCTTCTTCAGCCTGACCGGCCAGGACCTGCGCGAATGACGACCCCCGTCACCGTCCCCGCCACCCGCGCCACACCCCGCTCCCCCCGGTCGGCCACGCTAGCCGCCTTCCGGGCGCTGGTCGTGCGCGATCTCACCGTGCTCGACAAGAACCTGGGCCGGTTCCTGCCGGGTGCGCTCATGCAGCCGCTGCTGCTCGTGTTCGTCTTCACCTACCTGTTCCCGCTCATCGGGCAGGGGGTGGGCGGCGAGGCCGGTGCGGCACGGTTCTCCACGCTGCTCCTGCCCGGCATCGTCGCGCACTCCATCATCTTTGTAGGCATCTTCACCGTCGGCATGAACCTCATCACCGAGCTGGAGGCCGAGGAGCTCGAGGATCGGGTCCTCGCGCCGACGCCGACCGCCACGGTCGCGGTGGCGAGGATCGCCGCCGGCGCCCTCCAGGCGCTGATCGCCGGACTCGTCGTGTTCCCCGTGGCCGCCTTCCTGCCGGCGACGCCGGTGTACCTCCAGCCGGACTGGCCCGTGCTGCTCACCATGCTGCCGTTGACCTGCCTCACCTCGGCGGCGCTGGGCCTCGCGCTCGGTGTCCTGTTCGAGCCCCGCTCCGCACCCTGGCTCTTCAGCGTCGTCGCCCTTCCGCTGAGCTTTCTCGGCGCGATCTTCTACACCTGGCAGTCGCTCGAACCCCTCCCGGTGCTGCAGTACGCGGTGCTGCTGAATCCCCTCGTCTACATGAGCGAGGGATTGCGGGCCGCGACGGTCACCGGCATGGTGCACCTGCCCCTACCGACCGTCTACGGCGCACTCGTCGTCTTCATCGGCGTGTTCGCCGTGGTCGGCGTCCGCGGGTTCCGCCGGCGGGTCCTGAGCTGACGCCGTGAAGCGCCTCGCGGTCGTCGTCGTCGTCGCCGTCGCCGGTTTCGCAGCCGCCTTCTCCGCCTTCGGCGACGCCGCCCGGCGCGGGTGCGTGACCGACGCCCCGCCCGATCCCACCTACGAAGTGGCATTCGCCGGGCCGGTGCACGTCGGGGAGGACACCCACGTGCTCGGGGTAACCCGCGCCGGCGACCCGGTGACGGGAGCCTGGGTCTGCGTCACCATCGAGATGGCCGGGATGTCGGCGATGGGGGCCAGCGCCGAGGCCCGGGAGGTCGGTGGGGGCCACTACGAGGTGTCGCTGCCGTTCGCGATGGAGGGGACATGGCAGGGCACGGTGCTCGTGGGGGCGCACGAGACCGTTGCGGACGTGGGCATCCCCGTGACCGTCGAGGTCACCGCCGGGGACGCGCACGGGTCGTGATGCCCTCCGGGGCGCCCGCCGGAGGCGCGTAGGCCCATGGTCGCAGGGCGGGCGGGCCCTGCGGCTGACGTGCGGGACGTCAGCCGCTTCTAGCATCCACGCGATGCGGGCAGACGGGCACGGGGCAAGGGTGCCACCTCGTGCGCACCCCTGAGCGGCGCCGGACGCGCGCGAGCCCGTGCGGGAGGCAGGCGAAACGATGGACATGGAAGTCACCGCGTGGATGTCGCTGTACAACGCGATGCACGCGCAGCAGGACCGCCGGCCGTTCTCCACGGCGACCCTGCGACGCATCTTCGCGTTCGCGCGACCGCACCGGCGGCAGCTGCTGCTGTTCCTCGCCCTCAGCGTCGTGACCGCAGGGCTGGCGGTCGCGACGCCGGTGCTCGCCGGGCGTGTCGTCGACGCGATCGTCGGAGGGGCGGCCCTGCGGGTCGTTGTGGGGTTCGCGCTGCTCATCGCCGGGATAGCGGTGGCCGAGGCGGGCATCGGCATGGTGACGCGGTTGTTGTCGGCGCGCATCGGCGAGGGCCTGATACTCGACCTGCGCACCACGGTCTTCGACCACGTCCAACGCATGCCGATCGCCTTCTTCACACGGACGCGTACCGGCGCTTTGGTGAGCCGGTTGAACAACGACGTGATCGGCGCGCAGCGCGCGTTCTCCGACGTGCTGTCCGGGGTGGTGAGCAACCTTGTGACGCTCGTCCTCGCGCTCCTCGTCATGCTCGGCATCTCGTGGCAGGTCACGGTGCTCGCGCTCCTGCTCCTCCCGGTGTTCGTGCTGCCGGCCCGGCGGATGGGCGTCCGCCTGGCCCGCCTGGAACGTGAGGCGGCGAATCACAACGCGACGATGAACACCCAGATGACCGAGCGGTTCTCCGCGCCCGGTGCCACGCTCGTGAAGCTCTTCGGCCGACCCGCGCAGGAATCCGCCGGCTTCGCCTCCCGGGCTCGCCGTGTGCACGACATCGGGGTGCGGACGGCGATGGTCCAGTGGGTGTTCATCACGGCACTGACGCTCGTGTCGGCGTTGGCGCTCGCCCTGGTGTACGGGCTCGGGGGCTTCTATGCGCTGCAGGGTCGGTTGGAGGCCGGCGCGGTCGTGGCGCTGGCCCTGCTGCTGACCCGTCTCTACGCCCCGCTGACGGCGCTGGCCAGCGCGCGGGTGGAGGTCATGAGCGCGATGGTGAGCTTCTCGCGGGTGTTCGAGGTGCTCGACCTCGATCCCCTCATCGCGGAGCCGGCCGACGCCGTGCCGCTGCCGGACGGTCCCGTGTCCGTCGAGTTCGCCCATGTGCGCTTCAGCTATCCCGCAGCCGACAAGGTGTCGCTCGCTTCGCTGGAGGAGGTCGCGAGGCTCGACACCCGCGGGGGCGTCGAGGTGCTCCACGACGTGTCGTTCCGCGCTGAGCCGGGACAGATGGTGGCGCTGGTCGGCTCGTCGGGCGCCGGCAAGTCCACGTTGGCCCAGCTTGTGCCGCGGCTCTACGACGTCGACGCCGGCGCCGTGCGGCTGTCGGGGGTGGACGTGCGGGACCTTTCGGCGGAGGCGATCCGCGAAGCCGTCGGGATGGTGACGCAGGACGGGCACCTGTTCCACGACTCCGTCCGCGACAACCTGCTCCTCGCGCGACCGGAAGCCACGGAGGAGGAGCTGTGGGACGTGCTCCGCCGTTCCCGGCTGGGCGATCTCGTCGCCGGCCTCCCCGACGGCCTCGACACCGTCGTCGGGGAGCGGGGGTACCGCCTGTCCGGCGGCGAGCGCCAGCGGCTGACCATCGCCCGCCTGCTGCTCGCGCGGCCTCGCGTGGTGATCCTCGACGAGGCGACCGCACACCTCGACTCGACGTCGGAGGCCGCTGTCCAGGCGGCGCTGGGCGAGGCCCTCGCCGGGCGGACGGCCGTGGTGATCGCCCACCGCCTCTCGACCGTGCGAGCCGCAGACCTCATCCTCGTCATCGAGGACGGGCGCGTCGTCGAGCGCGGCACGCACACCCGGCTGCTCGCCGGCGGAGGGCGCTACGAACAGCTGTACCGGACGCAGTTCGACCAGTCGCCGGCGCCGCAGCCGGCCGCCTGAGCACGCTGCGTCCCGCCGGATCGCAGCATCGGTCGCCCATCATGCGACCGATGCTGCAACCTACGCACCAAGGGGGCCGGCCTCAGGAGCGCCTCTTGGTCGAGAAGATCTCGTAGACCGTCCCGTGCGTGAGCGAGACGACGTAGAGGTTGCCGTTCGGGCCGGTCTGGATGTCGGTGCTCACCCCAAAGCCCTCGCCGAACAGCAGCGTCTCGCTCTCCGTGCCGTCGAACTTGTGGTGGTTGTCGGCGACGCGATCCTCGAGGCGGGGGTCGTCGACGGCGACCTCGCGCCGGTTGCCGGTCAGCTTCATCCGCAGCAGGTGGCCCTCCGCCAACAGCGGCCGTGCCGCTCCCACGAACAGGTCACCGTCGAACTGCGGGCCGAGGCCGCGTCCACGCATGAAGCCCATCCCGCCTGGCGCCACCTCGTACCTCCAGCTGAACGCCGGGTCGCGGTAGTGGGCACCGGGCAGCATGAACAGGCGTGACAGGGCCTCCTCCGGGGTGTCGGCGATGTTCTCCGGGGACCAGCGGAGCTGCTGAAGCCCGAAGTAGACGTTGCCTGCCAGGGGATCGCGACTGCTGCTCGTCTCGATCGCCTTGTACTCGGCGATGCGGTCAACCGGTCCCATGATCTGGACCCAGCCGCCGTTCATCCCGGCCAGCACCCGGTTCAGCTCGGTGAAGGTGTCGTCGCCGTTCTCCGCGAGCCACAGGTTCCCGGAGCGCGGGTCGAAGGCCATGCCGATCGCGTTGCGGTGCCCGTAGGAGAAGATCTTCTGGATGTTGGCACCCACCTCGCCGCCGAGGGCGGCGCCGGCGGCGGCGAACGGGTTGTCCGCCGGGGTGGTCCCGTCGTCGTTGAGGCGCAGGACCACGCCGGTGAGGTGGGCGTTGTCGGGCTCCGGTCCGCCGAACTGGTCGTCGGGGACCGTTGGCCCCGGGCAGGTGGCAGTCGGGCCGCACGGCAGGTTCTGCAGCTGGCCCCGCCGCCCCACGTCACCGACGAAGACGTGCAGCTTGCCGTCGGGACCGAATCGTATGACCCCGCCGTTGTGGTTGCCGCGCGCGGGTTGACCGGCGTCCTCCTGCAGCGCACGAATCCGCACGAGGTTGCGGTCGAAGGTCAGCGTGGACCCGTCCCAGTTGAACCGGTCCACCCGGTTGCCGAGCAGCGGCGTGTTCGCGAGCACGTTCGTGTCGGCGCCGGTGGTGCTCTCCGTCCAGTACAGGTACACCCCGGGGTTGGCCGGGAACTGCGGGTGCAGCGCCATGCCGAGCAGCCCCCGCTCGGAGGCGAAGTTGACCGCGAGGTCGAGCACCGTGCTGTGCAGCGCGCCGCCGACGATGCGCTGGACCTTGCCGGTGTTCTTCTCCGTCACGAGCATGTCCCCGGCGCCGAGGAAGGCGAGGCTCACCGGCGTGACGAGACCCGATGCCGCAGTCCGCACCCCCAGGTTGGGATGCGCGATGCGCGGCCCGTGGTTGTCGGCGGCCACGCCGCCCACGCCGGCTGGTACGAGCAGCGCGACGGCCAACGCAAGAACGAGAAAGCGACGCATGATCTCCCACCTCACCCGGCTGGCCGGGAATTGCCACAGCGCTGGCCCACAGACAGCGCGCCCGGGAGCCAGCATACGCCCTCACCGTCTCGATGAGAAGGAAAAACCCGGCGCAGTGGGTTTTATTGCCGCGCCGGCACGGCACGGCGCTGACCGTGGGACGGGGGTCACCCGAAAGCCTGCCGCTGCCGGGAAGATGTATCAGGCGGGCCGCCCGGTACCTCGGTAGGGGAAGACGAAGGCCAAGGGGGGAACCATGCCGACGATCCGCACCATCTGCCCTTCCTGCCGGGGCGACGTGCTCTTGGAGGCAGGACACTGCGCGCTGCTCGGCGGTCACGACGGCCAACCCGTCGCCTACGCGTTCGTCTGCCCTGACTGTGGGGAGCCGGTCGTGCGGCGAGCCGACCGCCGGGCCGCTGCGCTGCTCACGGCCTGCGGCGCGTCGCCGCGCGGCGTCCGGGAGCGGGCAGCCCGCTTCCCCCATCCCGAACAGCCCGGGGACGGGCCGCCGCTCACCGCGGACGACCTCATCGACTTCCACATGCTGCTCGCGGACCCACACTGGGCGGTGCAGCCGGCCCCGGACGCGCCGCCGCCGCCGCCCGCCTCAGTCGAGCAGTGACACGGCGAGTTCGCGCAGTCTTCCGGTGCTCGGCGCCGCGGGGTCGTGGTCGACCGGTGAGGCGCCGGCCCGGTCTGCGGCGAGCACGGCGGCTAGCGACGGGAGCGGACCCGGGCGAGGACGATCCGACCGACCTCTCGCCCCTGGTCCTTGCCGGCCTCGACCCCCATGGGGAAGTGAATGCCCCCATAGATGCGCGACTGCGCGGCCTCTTCGGCGGCGTGGAGGAACGAGGCGAAGTGGCGTGTGCGCTCGGCGTCAGCCAGGTCGCCGACGAGGTCGTGACGGTCGGCGTACGGGAAGGACCCGAGCAGGTCGGTGAGCACGACGGCAGCCGCCACGGAGGACACGGAGTGGCCCGAGGTGTACTCGGGGAACGGCGGCGTGCTCATCAGCGGCAACCAGGAAGGGTCGATGTGGGCCTGCACGTACGTCACGGGGCGCAGGACGTTGAGCATGTACTTGCAGTGCCAGCACGACAGGAGGGCGTCCGCGAGCGCGATCCCCGTCCGGGCGAGGGCCTCCACGGTGACGTCGAGCTGCAGCGAGCGCTGCGCCGCCACCTGCCCGACGGTCAGCATCCAGTGTCCCGGCGGCAGACCGGACTGGAGCGGGTTGTCCGCCCAGAACCGCGCGACGCTGCGCTGCTCCGCGGTGAGCACCAACCCCGCTTGGTAGGTGCGCAGGGCCTCCCCGTGGAACGGTGACCCCCGCTCCTCGGAGAAGGGCACGGGGGGGTCGGGCGTGACCTCGCCGGCGCTGCGCAGCACGAACGGGCGGATCCCGCTCCAGTACGGCTCCAGCGCAGGGGCGAAGCTCGGTGGCGTCGGCTGCCACAGGCCCGGGCCCGTGGGTGGCGTGTAGCCGTGTTCGGCGGCTCTCCGGCGGACGTCGGTGTAGCCGTCGGCGTCGATCCATGGCCGCAGGGCCGATGCAACGGCCTCTCCGTGCGCGAGTGACGCGGCGATCGTGGCGGCCGGCACCCCGGCCTCACGGCGGGCCCGGACCTGCGCGATGTGGAAGGCGTCGATGTCCTGCCGGCTGGCCTGGCGGGTGAACAGCGAGCTTGCGGTGCCGGCCACGGCCGCCGACAGGGCGGTCGGCCAGTCGTGGCGGGTCGCCGGATGGGCGCTGGGCATGGTGGGCATGCCCGTGAGCTGGCCGGCAAGCGACCGGTGTGCGTGCATGCCGCCGACGACCGCCTCGTACATCGCGATGCCGGCGTAGGCGTACAGCCGAGCCGCCGAGGTCGGCGTGAATCCCTGGAGGTGGTCGAAGCCGTCGGCGTTCTGCTGCCCGCTCGGCGCGCTGCCCGTTGGCGCGTACCCGTCTGCCCGCACGCGCAGGAAAATGCGGCGTATCCACGCCTGCGCGATCTCGTGGCCGTGGTCGCGGGTGAGCACCCGCGGCCCTGGGCCGCGCGTTGGGGCTCCGTGCGCGGCCACGGGCGTCGCGAGCAGCGTGGGGCTCAACGCCGCAAAAGCGAGCGTGCTCGCGTGCCGGAGGAACGCCCGCCGCGACGAGCGCAGCTCGCCGTCCGCTCCCCGCTGCCGACCGCCCGCGAGCCCTTCTTCAGCCATGCGCGGCGGGCACCCACGAGCGACGCCGGAAATCAGCCACGGGAAACCCCCCGTCGGAATATCCCCACCGCGACCGTGCGGAGTTACGCGGCCTGCGGGCCCGTGCACAAAAGCCCCCACCAAAGTACGGCTTACGGCACCCGCCCTGGGTGCGCGGAGCATTATAGGTCCTTCGAGAACCAACCGTCAATGTCGGACAGCCGGGAAATAGGATGGGACGCCAGCGGTCAGCGCGGCGGGGGCGCGGCCGCCTCCCTCGCCGGCGGCCGGAGCCGCTCCCGGGGCCGGTCCACCTCTCCCGCGAGGGCCGACACCGCCGCGCGGTCGATCTTGCCGACACTCGAGCGGGGGATGGACTCCACGACGCAGAGCTCGTCGGGGAGCTTGTGGCGGGCCAGGCGCCCAGCGAGGTGCTCGCGGACCTCCGGGAGCGTGGGGGGCCGACCGCCGGCGGGCACGACGCAGGCGCAGATCGCCTCGCCGAGGACGGGATCCGCAGCGGGTACCACGGCGCAGTCGGCGACCGCTGGGTGCTCGGCCAGGACCGCCTCGATCTCTCCCGCGGCCACCTTGAGCCCCCCACGGTTGATGACCTCCTTGAGGCGTCCGGTGATGAACAGCCGTCCGTCCTCGTCGAGCCTGCCCAGGTCGCCGGTGCGGTACCACCCGTCGGTGGCGGCCGGCGGCTGACCCCAGTAGCGAACCGGGCGCGTCGCGCCGAAGGCGATCTCGCCTTCCTCCCCCGCGGGCAGGCGGATGGGGCGGTCGGGGTCGAGGATCGCCACCGACCCGTCCGGGGGCGCGGGCGGGTTCGCCGTCGACCCCACGAAGACCCGGCTGCCCACCGAGCCCCGCACGATCTCGTCGGGGTCGGTGGTGCAGGTGAGGAAACCCTCGCTGCAGCCGTAGACGTAGAGCAGGTCGACGCCCAGGCGCTCGATGAGCGCCGGCACGAGCCGGGGGCTGAGCGGCGCGGCGGCGGTCACCACCCAGCGCAGGCTCTCGACGCGGTGGCGGTCTGCGTCGAGGTGGCCGACGAGCAGCGTGAGATGCGTGGGGCTGCCCGAGACGACCGTCACCCCTTCGGCGCCTACGAGGCGCAGGGCCGCCTCCGGCGAGAAGGGATCGAGGAGGACGAGCCGTCCGCCGGTCCCGAGCGCCATGAGTGCGAGCTTCAGGCCGAAGACGTGGGCGATCGGCAGGTAGACGAGATGCACGTCGTGGGGCCGGGGGGAGAGGGCGTCGGCGAAGAACCCGATCTTGGCCCAGAGGCCCGGGAGGGTCTCCTCCACGGCCTTCGGCTCGCCGGTCGTCCCCGACGTGCGCAGGAGCAGTGCCGTGTCCCCGGAGGTGACGGGAGCCGGCGGGTGAGGGTGAGGGCTCGGTCCGGCGAGCAGGGCGGACAGGACCTCCACGTTCTCGGGGGCGTCGGGGAGGCCGTGCGCGATGACCCTCGGGCGGGGCCGAGAGGCATGGACCGCGCGCAGGGACGCGAGCGGGTCGTCGAGGCGGGGCGGGGGCTGCACGACGACCGCCCCCGCCCCGGTGCGCTCGACGAGCGCCGCGAGCTCCGGTGGCGTCAGGTCACGGTGAGCACCGACGTGGACCGCCCCGCAGGCCCACGCCGCACCTGCCGCGACGAGGTGCTCCGGGCAGGTGGGCAGCTGGCACACGACCCGGTCGCCCGGCCGGATGCCGAGGGCCTGATAGGCCCAGGACAGGGCCAGGACCTGCTCCCAAAGCTGCCCGTACGTGAGCGTGCGGCCCCGGAAGGTCACGGCGGGGCGTTCCGACCATCGCTCGCACGCGGCTTGGAGATCCGGGACGAGGTCCGCACGGCTCACGGCAGCACCCGCCATGGGCTCCCGGGGACCGACGCACCAGCACCGAGCGGCTCGAACAACCCGTTGAGCCGGGGCTGGTCGGGCAGCGCGCCGAGGTCGGTGCAGACCTCGGCGCAGGCGACACCCTCCTCGGCCAGTGCCGCCTCCCAGACGGCACCGGGTTGCCCCGCGATGCGGTCGGCGATGACCGGATCGAGGCCCTCCCCCAGGGACGGGTCGACGTCGCAGACGCGGCACAGGCGCCGGACGTCCTCGTCGTCCTCGACGGTGACGACGAGGAAGCCGTCAGCGGTCGGCAGCGGATGGTCCAGGGGACCCCAGACCGGACGGCCGCGCCGCCGCCCCTTCTCCTCCCCGGAGGCGATCGCCTCGAGCACGTGCGCCTGGAGGGCCACCGCCCCTGACAGCAACGAGGCGTCGACCCGCTGTCCGCGGCCGGTGCGCTCGGCGGCGTAGAGTCCGGCAAGGACCCCCTCGCAGGTCACAAGGGCGCCCGCGTAGTCGGTGAACAGCGCTCGCGACGGCAGCGGGGGCTCGCCGGCGGGGCGGATGCCCGCCCCGAGACCGGCGTGGGCCTGCACGAGGAAGTCGGTGCCGAGCAGGTGCGCGAGCGCCGGGCGGCCACCCCACCCTGACGCGTAGGCGTACACCAACCGGCCGTTCGCGGCGGCGAGGTCCTCCGCGGCGAGGCGCCACTCCGCCGCCTTGCCCGGCCTCCAGTTCTGGAGGAACACGTCGGAGCCGGCCGCGAGGTCGACGAGATCGCTGCGGCCGCTCGGCGTGGCGAGGTCGAGCTCCACGGGCTCCTTGCCCCGGTTGAACGACAGGAAGAAGGAGCCCGTGTCGCCCAGCAGGGGTGGCACGGTCCGGAAGAGGTCCCCGCCGGGGGGTTCCACCCGCACGACCGACGCGCCGAGCATCTCGAGCAGCAGCCCCGCCAGGGGTCCCTGCATGCGGTTGGTCGCCTCGAGGACCCGCACGCCGGTCAGCGGCAGTGCGCCGAGCCCCGCCGGCACACCGGCGCCGGGCCGGGGATGGTGCGGCTCGCCGAACGGGCGGCAGCCGGGGTGGCCGTCGGAGGGGCCGAGCTCGTCGGCGATCTCGTCGTAGTCACGGACGCGCCGCAGGCTCACGTTGCACGCCTCGGCGGCGGCGGTGATGTGGTCCAGCCCCAACGCGCGGGTGGCCTCGTGCAGCCCGGGGGGCAGGGTGCAGGTGCCGCGGAAGTAGCGGGGGCGGAAGAGCTTCCACGCCCAACCAAGGTCCGCGCCGCCCGCGCCGAGACGCTCCCAGAACGCCTTCCATGCGAGCGGGTCCAGGGTTTCGATCTCGAACCACGGGCCGTCCGCGCTGCGGAACGGCGGCCCGGGGGCGGGACCGGCCGGCGCGGGGACCCACTCGTGTCCGGAGCTGTCCGCGGCGAGCCGGTGGGAGACGAGCAGGAGGCCCGCCTGCAGGACGGAGCTCTCCACGCGGGTGACGGTCAGCCCCCGGATGCGGGCGATGAGGGTCGCGAGAGCGGCGTGGCCGGCGAGGATGCCCGCCGCGACCGACGCCACCTCGAGACCGATGCGGCGGGGCCCGTCGCTGTCGCGGCCGTGCACCTGCATGAGGCCCGTCATCGCCTGGACGGCCGCTTCGCTACCGCGCCGTGCCGTCATGGCCGCGGGTCCGTACCACGACAGGTCGAGCTCGATCGGGTCGCCGGCCATGCGCCCGGACTCTCCCCAGTCGAGGCGAACGCCACCGTCGCCGGGCGACAGCGACGTGGCGTCGGCAGGTCGTGCGCCGATCGGCGCGAGACGTCTGGCGCAGGTGGCCACGGCCAGTGCGGGTCCACGCACCTCAAAGGGGATCACCATGGTCCTCCTCGATATTCGGCGGGGGATGCTACGGGCAAGCGGTCACCCGAATAAAGGCCTGACACACATAGATCGATTGGTGAATCGCCCGGAGTGGGAAAACGGGTGCTTCGAGGTCGTGGCCGGATGCCTGCTCGCGGCCTCGTGGACGCCCCCGCTCAGGGGCTCAGGCGGTCGGGACCGCGGAACAGGTAGGTGACCTCCCGGACGTCGCCGACACCGAAGAGGCTCATGAGCATCCGGGTGAGCCCGAGACCGAAGCCGCCGTGCGGGGGG
This sequence comes from Egibacteraceae bacterium, assembly GCA_035540635.1. Lineage (NCBI taxonomy): Bacteria > Bacillati > Actinomycetota > Nitriliruptoria > Egibacterales > Egibacteraceae > Egibacteraceae bacterium. The sequence continues at coordinate 18,273 of DATLGH010000063.1, forward strand.
CAGCCGTAGCGGAAGAAGTCGAGGTACTGGTGGACGACGTCCACCCGCACGCCCCGGGCCCTCGCCTGCGCGACGAGCCGGTCGTAGCGGTGCTCGCGCTGGGCGCCGCTCGTGATTTCCAGACCTTTCCACAGCAGGTCGAAGCTGCGCGTCTCGACCGAGCCCTCGTCGCAGCGCATGTGATAGAAGGGCCGGGAGACGTCGGGGTAGTCGGTGACGAAGACGAACTCGTGGCCGTGCTCCCGGGCGACGTGGGCGGCGAGGCGCCGTTCCCCCTCCGCGTCGAGGTCGTCGGCGTCCCCGCCGACCCCCCATCCCGTCGAGGCGACGATCTTCTTCGCCTCCGCGAGGCTCAGTCGCGGGAACGGCATGCGCGGCACACGCACATCGGTGCTGAACCAGCGGGAGATCTGCGGGGCGTGCGCGTCGCGCACCGCGCCGAGGACCCGGCACAGCAGCTGCTCCTCGTGCACGAGCAGGTCCTCGAGACCGTCGATCCACGACATCTCGATGTCGACGCTCGTGAACTCGGTGTCGTGGCGCGCCGTCGGGTCGGCCTGGGCACGGAAGACCGGCCCGATCTCGAAGACGCGGTCGAAGCCGGCGGCCATGGCCATCTGCTTGTAGAACTGCGGCGACTGCGCAAGCCAGGCCCGCTGACCGAAGTACGCGACGGCGAACAGCTGGTCCCCCGACTTGTTCGGGATCGGCTTGAGCTTGGGGGAGTGGACCTCGAGGAACCCCTGCTCGTGCCAGAAGTCGCGCATGGCACGCTCGGCCGTCGTCTGGACCTCGAAGATCAACCGGTTCCGCGCGTGGCGCAGGTCGAGGTAGCGCCAGTCGAGCCGTTCGTCGAGCGGGGAGGCGGCGGTCACCGGCAGGGGTTGCGCCGCCCCGCCCGCGACGCGCAGGTGGTCGAGGGCGACCTCGACGTGGCCACGCGCACCCGTTACCGTCCCGGTCGCCTCGACGGCCGACTCGACGGTGACGTCCGTCAGCGCGCCATCCCCTCCCGCGAGGGGCGTCCCGACGAGGATGGCCGTCCCGGTGTGGTCACGCAGCACGATCGCCGGCGGGTCGTCCGTGCCGCGCACCTCCTTCGCCCACCCGCACAGACGGATCCGCTCGCCGAGCCGGCGCCCGATCTCGGACACGAGCGTGCGCGGGAGGGGATGCGCCGTCACCGGGTCAGCGGGCCTCGGCGACGGCGTGCTCGACCGCGCGGGCGAGCTCGGCCACCGTCGGCTGCTCGAAGACGGCGGTCACCGGCAGGTCGATGTCGAACGCGTCGCACAGCCGGGCGACCACCTGCGCGGCGGCGAGCGACTGGCCGCCGAGGTCGAAGAAGTCGTCCTGCACGCTGATGCCCTCGCGTCCCAGCACGGCCTGCCACACCGCCACAACCGCCGACTCCGCCTCGCTGCGCGGGCTCTCCGCCACCGGGGCGGTGACCGCCCGTGCCACGAAGCGCTCGCGCAGCTCCGTCTTCAGCACCTTGCCGGACGGGTTGCGGGGGAGACGGTCGACGAAGAAGACCTGGCGGGGGACCTTGTGCTCCCCGAGGCGCTCGCGGGCGAAGGACTGCAGCTGCCGCACCTCGACCCCCGAGCTCGCGACGACGGCCGCGGCGACCGCCTGCCCGAGCACGTCGTGGGGGATGCCGAAGACCGCTGCCTCCCGCACAGCGGGGTGCGCGGACAAGACGTTCTCGACCTCCACGGAGGAGATGTTGAGCCCGCCGCTGATGATGAGGTCCTTCTTGCGGTCGACGAGGTAGAGGTAGCCCTCCTCGTCGAGGTAGCCGAGGTCGCCCGTCCGCAGCCAGTCGCCCGCGAAGGCGTCCGCCGTCGCGTCGGGGTCCCGGTAGTACACGCGGCGGGGCGCGCCGGCCCGCCGCAGCCAGACCTCGCCCGTCTCACCGGCCGGCAGGTCCGCCCCCGTCTCGTCGACGACCCGGACCTCGGTGCGACCTACGGGCCGGCCGACCGACCCCGGGCGTCGCGGGTCATAGCCCATGAGGGTGCGGGCACTGCCCGACTCGGTGAGGGCGTAGGCGTTCCACAAGGTGGCGTTCGGGAAGGCGGCGGCCAGGCGCGGCAGCAGCGCCGGGGGCACGGGTGCGGACGACAGGGTGACCCGCTCGACCGACGAGACGTCGTGGCGCGCCGCCGCCCCGGAGGAGACGACCATCTCCGCCATGGCGGGCACGAGCTGCAGCCGCGAGATCCGCCGTTGCGCCACGAGCGCGCAGAGGCGGTCCGGGTCGAACGTCGGCAGCACGAAGGCGGTGACCGGCCGCCGCAGCGGCATGCGCAAACACTCCTGGCCGGCGTTCGTGCCGACCGGGAAGGCGTGCACGAACGCGACCCTGCCGCTTGGTGCCTGCGGCGGCAGGTCGTGGACGAGGATGCTTTCGTGGGTGCAGGCGACGCCCTTGGCCGTGCCCGTCGTGCCGGAGGTGTAGATGATCTCGGCGAGGTCCCCCGCGTGGCTGGACGGCGCGCTCAGCGGGGGGGCGGCGGCGCCTGCACGCTCGAGGAAGCCCGGCTCGACGACGGGATCCAAGCCCGTCGACGCGGTGAGGTCGGAAGGTCCGACCGTCATCGCCACGCCCGCGTGCTCGGCGATCGCCGCGAGCTCGGCCGGGGAGAAGCGGGACGACAGCGGGACCGCGACCGCACCGAGCTTGAGCACCGCGAGGTAGCACACGGCGTAGTCCGTCCATCGCGCGTTGTCGAACAGCAGCACGACCCGGGCGCCGGCGGTGACCCCCTCGGCGGACAGGCCGCGGGCCGTCGCGTCCGACCGCTCGTCCCAGTCACGGTAGGTCAGGGCAGGGCCCCCGTCCACGACGAGGGCCAATGCGTCAGGCTCCGCGGCCGTTCGAAGCCGAAGAAGATCGGGAACACGCGTCGCCTTGGGCTTCATCCGCGCAAGAAGGTTACCACCGCGTACGGTGGCGTTGACGGTCTTCTCGACCGTGCAGTACCGTCGCCACCATGGCCCCGTTGCGTGTCATGTGCACCTGCCTTCCCGGTTGGGGTCACTTCCTGCCGATGCTGTCGCTGGCCCGGGCGGTCGCCGAGGCCGGCCACGTCGTCGCCTTCGCGACCGCCGAGGACTTCTGCCCCCGCATCGAGCAGACGGGGTTCGCTGCGTTCCCCGCCGGCCTCAGCCTCCCGGAGCAGCTTGCGCAGGCGGCACGCCGCTTCCCGGAGCAGCACGCCCTGCCGCACGGCAAGGAGCGCTTCTGCGAGTTCGTTCCCCGCATGCTCGCCGGTGTCGCCGCTCCCGAGCGCGCCGGCGACCTCATGAACGTGTTCGCGCGGTGGCGACCCGACATCCTCGTGCACGACGAGACCGACTTCGGCGGTCCGGTCGCCGCGGCCGTCTGCGGGGTGCCCTACGCCGACCACAGCGTCGGGTTCCTGCGGCCCCTCCGCATGGCCCGTCTCGCCCGGGCCATTCTCCACCCGCTGTGGGACCGGTGGGACGTCGACCTCGGGGAGCACGGGGGGCTGTTCCGCTACCTCTACCTCGACGTCTGCCCGCCGAGCCTGCAGTCGGCCGAGATCGGTGAGATCGCCGTCGCCCACCCGATGCGCAACACCGACGTCGACCCCGGCGGCGACACGCTGCCCTCGTGGGTTTCCAAGCTGCGGCCCGCGCCGACGGTCTACGTGAGCCTCGGCACGATCTTCGACCGGGGGCAGGAGGTCTTCGCCGCCGTGCTGGAGGGCCTGCGCGACGAGTACCTCAACGTCATCGTCACGGTGGGCAACCAGAACGACCCCGCAGCGCTCGGCCCCCAACCCGACAACGTCCACATCGAGCGGTTCATCCCTCAGGCGCTGCTGCTGCCCTTCTGCGACGTCGTCGTGAACCAGGGCGGCACGGCGATCCTGCCGATCCTCGCCCACGCGCTGCCGCTGCTCGTCCTTCCGCAGCGGGCGAACCAGTTCCACAACGCGGAGGCGTGCGTGGCCGCCGGTGTGGCACGCCGGCTGCTGCCGCACGAGGTCACCGCCGAGGCCGTGCGGACCGCTGTCCTCGCCCTGCTGCGCCAGCCCACGTACCGGCGGCGAAGCCGGGAGGTCGCCGAGGAGATCGCCCGCATGCCCCACCCCGCGGAGGCCGTCCGCCTCCTGGAACGGCTGGCCGAGGAGCGCGCGCCGCTGACCCGGGCTCCGCTGTAGACCATGACGGGTCTGCGGTTCGAAGACCGGTTGGCGGACCTCGACGAGGAGCGCCTTCCCGCCGTGCACACCGACATCCCGGGGCCGCGTTCGGCGGCCCTGTGGGAGCGCGACGCACGTTTCCACGCGAGCAACGCCTCGTTCCCCGCGCAGTCCCTGCGTCTGGTGATCAACGACGGCTCGGGAGCGCTCGTGCGGGACGTGGACGGCAACGTCTTCATCGACTTCTCGTCGGGGATCGTCGTCACGAACCTCGGCCACGCCCCGCCCGCCGTCGTCGAGGCGCTGACTGCCGAGGCCGGCCGGCTGCTGCACTTCTTCGACTTCGCCACACCCCCGCGGGTGGCGTTCTTCGAGGCGCTCTCGCGAACGCTGCCGCCGAGCCTGCAGACCTATCAGATGTACACGACCGGAGCGGAGGCGGTCGAGGCAGCCATGCGCCTGGCCAAGGCCTACACGGGCAACTACGAGTTCATCTCGTTCTTCGACGCCTGGCACGGACGCACCCTCGGGGCCATGTCGCTCATGGGCGGGTTCCCGTTGAAGCACGGCTACGGCCCCTTCGCACCCGGGGTCCTGCACAGCGCGAACGCGTACTGCTACCGCTGCCCGCTCGGACTGGAGCGCGACCGCTGCGAGGACGCGTGCGCGGCGTTCGTCGACCGGGTGTACGCGCAGTCGAGCGAGCGGCGGCTGGCGGCGGTCATCATCGAGCCCGTCCAGGGCGTCGGCGGAGCCATCGTCCACTCGCCGGCGTTCCTGTCGCACCTGCGCGAGTTCTGCGACCGCACCGGTGCGCTGCTCATCTTCGACGAGATCCTGACCGGGGTCGGGCGCACCGGCTCCATGTGGGCGTTCGAGCAGACCGGGGTGGTGCCCGACATCCTGATCGCGGGCAAGGGTCTTGCGTCGGGGTACCCCGTCTCGCTCATCGCCTCGCGCCGCGAGATCCTCGACGTCCTGCCCTTCGGGCAGCCCGGAGCGGGGGCGTCGACGTTCGCAAGCGGCAACCTCGCGTGCGCCGCGGGCGCGGCGACGCTCGACCTGCTCGCCGACGGCACCGTCCTGGCCGGCGCGCGCCGCGTGGGCGGCGAGCTGTTCGCCGGGCTGCGCGAGCTCGCCGAGCGCCACCCCATGATCGGTGAGGTCCGCGGGCAGGGGCTGCTGCTCGCCCTCGAGCTCGTCAGGGACCGGCAGACGAAGGAGCGCGTCCCCCCCGAGGTCGGGCGGGAGCTTCTCGCAGCCCTCGCCCGGCGTGGGGTGCTCGTCGCCGGCGGGGGCGCCGTCGTGCGGATCACGCCGCCGCTCGTCGTCAGCCAGACGCTTGCACGGCGTGGGCTCGCGCTCCTCGACGAGGCGCTGACCGAGGTCGAACAGGGGCTCGCCATGGGGGCCCCGGGAGGATGAGCGGCACCGCCTTCGGGGGCGTGCACCACGTCGGCATCACCGTCACCGACCTCGCCGCTGCCGCGGCCTTCTGGGAGCGCCTGCTCGGCGCTCCCCCGCGGGACCGCCGCACCCTCGACGGTCCCCAGCTCGGCACGCTGGTCGGCTACCCCGGCGTGCGGATCGACTCGTGCTGGTTCGATCTGCCCGGTGGCGTCGCGCTCGAGCTCCTGCACTACCTCGACCGCCCGGAGGCCCCCTACGACCCGGGGACTGCCCACCCCGGCAACGTCCACGTCTGCCTGCGGGTGGACGACATGGCCGCCGCCCATGCCCACGCGGTGGCCTGCGGGGCCCGGCCGGTCAGCGAGGCGCCGATCGAGGTCTTGCACGGTCCCCGGGCCGGCACGAAGGTCGCCTACCTCCGCAGCCTCGACGGGGTCACCATCGAGCTCCACCAGCCCGGGAGGGCAGATGGCTAGCGGATCGGGCACGAGGCTCGTGCTGCTCGGGACCGCCGGCGGGCCCCTCCCGTCGCCGGTGCGGGCGGGCATCTCCCAGGCGGTCGTCGCCGGGGGTCGCGCCTACCTCGTCGACTGCGGCAGCGGCGTCACCCGCCAGCTGCGCCGCGCCCGGCTGCTGTCGAGCCTGCACGCGGTGTTCCTCACCCACCTTCACTCCGATCACGCCTGCGACTACTTCAACCTCTTCCTGCTCGGGTGGCCCATCCTGCAGTGGGGTCCACCGGTCGACGTCTACGGGCCCGGCAGCGCGGGCCGGCTGCCTGCGCCGACCACGGAGCGCCCGGCGGACCGCCCCCTGTCCATCGTCAACGCCTCCAACCCCGTGCCCGGCCTCGCCGACCTCACCCGCTCGCAGATCGCCGCGCACGCCTACGACATCAACGTGCGGATCCGTGAGGCGGGCCGCACCGACCTCACCGAGCTGGTCGTGCCGCACGAGATCGCGCTGCCGCCCGACCTCGAGGCCGGCCCGGGGCGTGTGGCTCCGCCCATGGCGCCGGTTCTCGTGGCCGAGGACGACCGCGTGCGGGTGACCGCCGTGCTCGTCGAGCACGCCCCGGTCTTCCCGGCCTTCGCCTACCGGTTCGACACCGCCGACGGTTCGGTCGTCGTGTCGGGCGACACGGCGCCGTGCGGGAACCTCGTCGCGCTCGCGCGTGGCGCCGACGTCCTCGTCCACGAGGTGTTCGCCGACGACATCTGGGCGCAGCGTCCGGAGGAGGTGAGCTGGGAGGCCAGCCAGCGCGAGCATCATCTCTTCACGGCCCACACCGCGCTGAGCCAGGTGGGCAAGGTGGCCAGCGAGGCGGAGGTCGGCCGGCTGGTCCTCACGCACTTCGTACCCGGCGACGACGTCCTGCCGGACGAGCACTGGCTGCGCGGACTGCGCGGGACGTTCGACGGCGAGGTGACGGTCGGCAGCGACCTGCTGGAGCTGCCGCTGTGACGACGCTGCGCGGCCCGACCATGCCGCTGCCCGAGGACGCGACGCTCGCCACCCTCGTAGAGGCTCAGGTCGACCGCACCCCCGGAGCCGTCGCGCTCGTCGGCGGCGACGAGCAGGTGACCTACGCGGCGCTCGACGACCGCGCGAACCGGCTCGCGCACCACCTGCGGGCCCGCGGGGTCGGTCCGGACGTCCCGGTGGCCGTCTGCGTCGAGCGCTCGGTCCACCTCGCCGTCGCCCTCCTCGGCGTGCTCAAGTCAGGCGGCGCCTGCCTGCCCCTCGATCCCGCCTACCCCGCGGCGCGCCTTGCGTTCATGCTCGCCGACGCCGCGCCGCCGGTCGTGCTCACCGTCGACCGCCTCACCGGGGCGCTCCCCGCCTACCCCGGCCCCGTCGTCCGGCTCGACGCCGACTGGTCGGAGGTGGCCCGCAACCCCGCGGACCGCCCGGACGCCGCGGCCGACCCCGACCACCTCGCGTACGTGATGTACACCTCGGGCTCCACCGGCCAGCCCAAGGGTGTCATGCTCGCCCACCGGGGACTCGTCAACCACAGCCTCGCCGTCCGCGAGCTCTACGGGCTCCGCCCCGACGACCGGGTGGTGCAGTTCTGCTCGATCAGCTTCGACGTGAGCGTCGAGGAGATCTTCCCCACGTGGGCGTCCGGTGGTGCGGTGGTCCTGCGACCCGACGACGTCCCGGTGCTCGGGCGCGCGTGGGTGGAGTGGCTGCGGCGCCTGCGGGCCACCGTGCTCAACCTGCCGACGGCGTACTGGCACGAGTGGGTCCGCGACCTCGCGACGCACGACGAGCGGGTCCCCGGCGACGTCCGCCTCGTCGTGGTAGGCGGTGAGAGGGCGCTGGGTTCGGCCTACCGTTCGTGGCTCGAGGTGGGAGGTGACGTGGTGCCGTGGGTGAACGCCTACGGGCCCGCCGAGACGAGCGTGCTCGCCACGGCCTACCAACCGCCGGTGGGTGCGCGCCTGCCCGACGGGGTCGACCCGCCGATCGGGCGCCCCCTGGCGAACACGACGCTGCACATCCTCGACGCGCGCGGCGAGGCGGTGTCGGCCGGAACCCCCGGCGACCTCCACATCGGCGGGGTCGGCGTCGCCCGCGGCTACCTCAACAGCCCAGATCTCACCGCTGAGCGCTTCGTGCCGGACCCCTTCTCCACCGCGCCGGAAGCCCGCCTGTACCGCACCGGCGACCTCGTGCAGGTGCTGCCCGACGGCAACCTCGCGTTCGTCGGGCGCGTCGACGAGCAGGTCAAGGTGCGGGGATTTCGCATCGAGTGCCGGGAGGTCGAAAGCGTCCTCACCCGCCACCCCGCCGTTACCGAGGCGGTGGTCGTCGCCCGCGAGGACAGCCCCGGGGACCGGCGCCTGGTCGCCTACGTCGTGGGCGGCCAGGAGCCCGCCGAGCCGGGGGGGCTGCGCCGCTTCCTCGCCGAGCGCCTGCCCTCCTACATGGTGCCGGGCGCGTTCGTCCACCTCGACGGCCTGCCCCTGTCGCCCAACGGCAAGGTCGCCCGGGAGGCGCTGCCGCCCCCCGGCGACGCGCGCGCCGAGCTGCCGACCCGGTGGGTGGCTCCGCGCACGCCGACCGAGGAGGCGATCGTCGCCATATGGTCGCGGGTGCTCGGCGTGACCGACGTCGGTGTCGACGACGACTTCTTCGACCTCGGGGGGCACTCACTGCAGGCGACGCACGTCGTCGCCCAGGTGCGTGAGCGCTTCGGTGTCGCGGTCGGCGTGCGCGCCCTGCTCGACGCCCCGACGGTCGCCGAGCTCGCCGCAGCCGTCGATGCCGAGCGCGGCCACGACCCCAAGGCGCCACCGCTGCGGCCCCAACCGCTGCGTCCGGGGCAGCGCATCCCGCTGACCCTGTCCCAGGAGCAGATGTGGCGGCTCGAGACGACCGCCGACCCACCGGGCCTCTTCAACGTCACCGCCCTGCACCGCTTCTCCGGGCGCGTGGACGAGGCCGTGCTGCGCGGGGCGCTCGGGCACCTCGCCCAACGCCACGACGCGTTGCGCACGAGCTTCCACGTCGACGACGGCGAGCCGCATCAGACCGTGGCGCGTGAGGTGCCGGCGGTCCTCGATGTGACCGACCTCACCACGACCGACCCGGCCGAGCAGGAGGACGCGCTGCGCCGGCGGGTCGCCGCGCAGGACGCCGCGCCGTTCGACCTCGCCGCACCACCCCTGTGGCGCGCGTGCCTGTACCGGCTCGACGACGAGCGCTGCGTGCTCGCGGCCACCTTCGACCACCTCGTCTGCGACGGGACCTCGGCGTACGTGTTCCTCAGTGAGCTGTCGGCTGCCTACGACGCGCTGGCGGCCGGCCGGACACCGGCGTTGCGGCGGCTGGCGGTCTCCTACGCCGACTACGCCCTGTGGCAGCGCCAATGGCTGGCGGAGGAGCGTCTCCAGGCCCAGGTCGACTACTGGAAGCGCAAGCTTGCGGGGATGCCGCTCGGCCCGGCCGTGCCGTTCGACCGGGTGCCGGAGCAACCGAGCCGGCGCATCGTCGCCCGCCCCATGTCCGTCGCGCCGGAGATGTACGAACGGCTGCAGCGGCTCGCCCGGCGCACCCGCAGCACGGTGTTCGTCACGACCGCCGCCGTCGTGCAGGCGCTCTGCAGTCGCGTCGGAGGGGCAACGGACGTGGTTTTCAGCACGACGCTGAGCGGGCGCCAGCATGCCGAGCTCGACGGGCTCGTCGGCTGCTTCCACGGCGTGGGGAGGATCCGTACCGACCTCTCCGGGGATCCGCCCTTCGCCGAGGTGGTCGCGCGGGTCCGGGAGAGCGTCCTCGGGCTGTTCGAGCACCAGGACGTGCCCTTCTGGCGCGTGCGGCAGGCGGTGCTCCCCCACTTCCCGTCCTCGGGAGCGGCGCTGCTCGCCGCCGCGCCGACCGAGTTCCAGTACTTCCACACCGCGCACGACGAGTGGGCGCCCGGCACTGGCGTGGTCGAACGCCCCGGGCCGGACAAGGGGCCCGACGAGCTGTACTTCCGGGGCCAGCTCCACCCGCTTGCGATCACGTTCCTCGACGACGGCACCCAGCTCTGGGGGGAGCTGCGCTACAAGAGCGACTTCTACGACGCCGACACGATCGAGCGCCTCGCGGTGGGGCTCGACACGCTGCTCGGGGCTGTCACGGAGGACGTCTCCCTGCGCCTCTCCGAACTGGTCGTGGATCCCCGCCAGTCGGCGAGGCCATGACCGCCGCTCGCCCCGACACGGCGGGAAGGACGGTCTTCCTCCAACCGCGTGACAGGGCCAGGCAACCGCACTCGTCCCTCATCACCCCGCAGCCAGCGCCACGCCCTCCCGTGCGCGCTGGCTGACCCATGCGCCGGGCATCCCAGCGGCCGCATCCTCGGGAGCATTCCTGGGCGGGCTCAGCGCGCGCTGACGCTTCTGACCGCCGCGGTGGGGCCGGCGACGGATCCGCTTCCCTCGTTCGCGACGCACGGCTGGTTCACCGTGCCGAAGCGGTTGCGGGTCCAGCGGTTCGCGCCGCAGTCGTCGTTGCCGTCGACGCCGTCGATCGCGTTGTTGCGGCCGCGGTTGCCGGTCAACGTGCTGTCGGTCACGCCGGCGAGGCCCTCCGACGGGCCCTCGAGGAGGATGCCCGCGCCGCGGTTGCGGTTGACGACGTTGTTGCGGATGGTGTGGCCACGCGACTCCCGGCCGGCGACGGAGATGCCGTGGCCGAAGTTGTGCGACGAGTTGTTGCCCTCGATCGTGACGTCGTTGGGTGGGCGCACGAACGCCGGCCCCATTCGCATGACGGTGATTCCATGGGCGTGGGGGTCCATCTCGTGGGTGCTCTTGCCGGTCTCCGACACGCGGTTGTTGCGGATGACCGTTGCGTCGTTCGGCGGCGTGCCGGCCTGCGCGTTGTAGCTGTGCACGGCGATGCCGGCGATCGCGCTTCTGCTGACGCGGTTGCCCTCGATGACGTTGCGGTCCGCCCCGGGGCCCTCAACCCGGATGCCGATGTTCTGCACCGCTCGGCCGCGCCCCATGGGGCCCTGCCCGGGGCCGGTGCCGCACGTCGTCGGTCGCCCGTCCGGCGTCTGGTTCAGCACGTCGTTGTCGCGCACGTCGTTGTGGGCGACACGGTTGTCGTTGGAGTCGCCGACGAGAGCGATCCCTGACAGTGGGCCGTTTCGGTAGACGCGGTTGTGCGCGATGACGTTCTCGCTCGAGTCGGTCACGGTGATGCCTTCGCCGAAGATGCAGATGATGTCGTTGTCGACGTCGACGTCGTCGGGGTCGGCGTTCCTGCCGGTCAGGACCCGGTAGTTCACGTTGTCCTCGGCGGTTATCTCCTCGACGGTGTTGCCACCGCCTCCCTGGATGGCCACGCCCGCGTCGAAACCCGTGACCGTGCCGTTGCGGACAGTGACACCGCGGACACCGCGGAGGAGGATGCCGGCCCGGCACCGGCTGTCCCGCGCGGTGGGGTCGCCGATGATGGTGTGCCCGTTCAGGTCCACGGTGATGTCATCGGCAGTTATGACGAGGCCGTCGCCCGAGCACGGTCCGACGTCCTTGTTCAGGGTGATGCTGCGGGTGATCTCCTCGCCGCAACTGACGTCACTGGTCTCGTTCACGTTCCGTCTCCTCGTCGAGGTGGCAAGACGGGGCAGTCAACACCAACCTGGCATTTGCCGGTAGTTGCGGGGAACATCTACCCAAAGGTGCGCTGTGGCTGCCCAGCGCGAGGGGAGGGTCAGTAACCACCGCCCCCTTCGGCGAGACGCGGTCCGTACGGTGCGGCGTCGAGCCACCTGCCCAAACGGGGGACGCGGGTGGCGAGTCGGGCAGCGGTCTCCTGGCGGAGGCGCGTGCCAAGGCCTTTCGCCTCCATGAACGCCAGCGCCTGCCGCGCGGCGTCGCGGTTGCGCAGCGCCGCCGCCCGCCGTTCGCCGGCGAAGGTGTCGAGCGCCGCGTGTGCCACGGCGGGATACGCCGCGTGGAGTGCCTGCACCGCCGCCGCGGCGGCCGCGTCCGCGTCCGCCACACCGGAGTTCAGCCCGCGCGCGCCGAACGGCGCGAAGACGTGCGCCGCGTCGCCGACGAGCATCACCCGCCGGCCGGGGTCGACGAAGCGCTCGGCAACCGCCTGCTGGAACCGGTACGTCGACACCCAGGTGACACGGTTGGCGTAGCCTGTCGGCAGGATCCGGCGGACCCAGGCGCGTGCGCCCTCGGCGCTGCCGAGCGCGTCGGCGTCGTCGCCCCGGCGCAGCTGGACGTCGATCCTCCAGCCGCCCGCGAACGGCACGAGCAGGACGTTGCGCCCGTCCACTGCCGGATGGCGGTAGTGGTAGACCCGCTCGACCGGAAGGGGCCCCTCGTCGGCCTCGGCGACGTCGACGACGACGAACGGGGCGTCGGACCGCTCGCCCTCCAGCGCGACACCGAGACAGGCCCGCACGGTGGAGCGGGGACCGTCCGCGGCGATGACGTACGGCGAGGTCCTGCGCTCGCCGTCGGGGCCCGTGAGCTCCACGACGTCGCCGTCGACCTGCACGCCGCGGACCGGCCAGGCCCATGCGACGTCGACCCCGGCCGCCGCGCAGGCCGCGAGCAGGACCCCCTCGATCGTGGTCTGCGGCAGGCTCGTGAGCGGGGGCAGGCGCGAGCCGTCCCATGGGGGGTAGGTCTTCGCGTAGACCTCCCGGCCCTCGAAGAAGGTCCGCTTCGTGGGCCACACCACGCCCCGCCGGGCGAGCTCCCACCCGAGGCCGGGGCGGTTGCGCTCGTAGAGCTCGAGGCTCGCGCGGTGCTGGAAGATCGCCCGGCTGCCCGGGCGAGCGCGGTTCGCCGGCTCCGCCTCGACAACGAGCAGGTCGTGGACGCCGCGGGCGCGCAGCGCGAGCGCGACGGTCAGCCCGACGGGGCCTGCGCCGACGACGATGACCGCGCGCCGATCCTCCACGTCGCCCTCCTCAGCCCGGGGATCGTTCGACGGTGGCGGAGGGCGGCCGGTTGGCGGCGATGTCGGCGGCGAGGGTGTCGACGGTGCGGTTGCGGGTCACGTGAGCAGCGGCGACCGGCAGGCCGGCCTCCCGGGCGCGCGCGAGCACCTCGAGGAAGGAGAAGCGCTGCCAGTAGTTGCCGTCCGCGGGGACCTCGTCGACGCCGAGGACGTCCGCCCACAACGCCGTGAGGACGCGTGCCGCCCCGCCCGCACCGGTGGTTTCCGGGGAGGCGGAGCCGTCAGCCGATCCGGTCGGGTCCGCGCCCGGGCCCTCTACGGCCACCACGATCGCCGCAGGGCAGGCGTAGCCGGGCAGCCGTGCCCACAAGGCCCGCCGGACGTCCGCGACGCTGGGAGGCCGCCCCTCCGGGACGACGTGGGCGACGAGGGCCGGGTCGCCGTGCTCGTCGCGGTGGACGGTCACGGCGGCCCCCCGGACACCCGGGACCCCGAGCACGGCGGCGCGGACGCGTTCCGCGTCGACCCGAAAGCCCCGCAGGTCGACCACGGCGTCGCGGGATCCGAGCAGCTCAACCGTCCCGTCGGGCAGCGCCCGTGCGAGCTGGCCGGTGGGCCAGAGTCGCGGAGCGGCTCCGCGGGCCGGGGTCTGCACGAAGGGTCCGGGGGCCGGCGCGCTGACCGCAGGCATGACGCCGGGGCCGCCGAGGTGCAGCTCACCGGTGGCCCAGGGCGGCACGGGGCGTCCCTGGGTATCGAGGACCAGCGCGTCCATGTTCGCGAGCGGGCGTCCCGCCACCGGCCGGGCGTGGTCGCTCACCACGGCGGCGGTCGCGGCGAAGGCGCACTGCGGCGGGCCGTAGACGGCGAGGGAGCGCAGGGTCGTCGCCCCGCGAAGTCGCCGCCACGCCGCCTGGTCGAGGCCCCGGCGCCCGCCCACCACGAGCACCGGCTCCGCATCTGCACGCCCAGCCCGCTCGAGCGCGTCGGGCAGGCCGGCCTGGAGCAGCGCCGAGGCCTCCTCGGGTGCGCAGTCGAAAAGGTCGATCATCCCCGTGGCGGCCAGGGCCACGATCCGCTTGGGGTCGCCCGGCGTCCCGTCGTCGCCCACGCACAGGCGGTGACCGTCGAGGAGGGCGACGAGCTGGCGGACGAAGCCGTCACGGGTGGGGGCGGGCAGCCAGATCCGGCGTGGGTCGCCCCCCTGTGGGAGGAGCCCACGGAGCCCGGCCGCGAGGTGGAGCAGGTTGCGGTGGTCGAGCGCGACGCCGTCGGGGACCGCGGACGCTCCGCTGCCGAAGAAGACGGTCGCCGTGGCGTCGGGCGACAGGGCGGGGGGGTCGAGCGGCGGGGCATCGTTGGTGTCGTCGACCAGCTCGGCGGCGCGGAGCGGGACGTAGCGGGAGAGACTGCCGTGCGGATCGTCGCCGACGACGACGCCCGCGGCGGTCTTCGCGAGGATCTGTGGGAGGCGCTCGTCCACGGGGTCCAGCGCGACCCACGCGGCCCCTGCCTTCCACACGGCGAGGGCGGCGACGACGGCGGCGGTCGAGGGGCCGAGCGCGATGCCGACGGTCGCGCCGGGTTCGACGCCGGCGGCCTGCAGGCGCCCGGCGATCCGATCGGACCGGGCGTCGAGGTCGGCGTAGGTGATGGCCCGGGTGGGTGTGCGGACGGCCACGGCCTGTGGGATCCGTCGCGCCTGGGCGCGGAAGGCGTCGTGGACGGTCACTGCCGGCACCTCCGAGGCGGGGCCACGCGCGCGACCGACCACCTGAGCGGCATCCCGCTCGTCGAGGATGCGCAGCCGCGAGGCCGGCCGGGAGGGGTCGGCGACCGCGTCGGCGAGCAGCGTCGCGTAGCTGTCGAGCAGCCGGCGCACCGCCGGCCCGTGGAAGGCCCCACGGGCGACGCAGCTGAGCGCGTCGTCGGTCTCGGCCACCGACACGATCACGAACGTCCCCTGGTAGAGGCCCGCGCCCCACGCCACTGCCGGCTGGTCGGGGGTGGCGCCGTCCTCAGCCGCGAAGTGGGCGCGGCGGGCCGACGCGGCGGTCGCGAAGCCGGTCGACGCCGAGCCGGGAAGGGCGAGCTCCTCGCGGGGGGTCTCGCCCTGGAAGACGAGGGCGACGTGCGGCACGAGGCCGTGCGCGGCGGCTGGTTCCGCCAGCACGCCCTGCACCATGGTCTCGAAGGCGAGGTCCTGGTGGGACAGGGCGCCGAGCAGCGCCGTGCGGGTGCGCGCGACCACGTCGGTGAAGGGGGGGTCGCCGCCCAGCTGCAGCCGCAGCGGCACCTTCTTCGTGAAGCAGCCGATCAGCCCCTCGTGCTCGGTGCGGTTGCGGTTGGCGACCACGGTCGCGAGCAGCAGGTCCTCTGCGCGTGCGAAGCGATGCACGAGGACCCCGTATGCGGCGAGCATGACCATGAAGACCGTCGCGCGGTGACCCCGGGCGAACGCGCGAAGGCCGGCGTGCACCTCCGCGGGCAGGTCCAGCGAGACCGGCTCGCCGGCGGCCTGGGGAGTGCCCTCGGGACGCGCCGGGTCGTCGACCGGCAGCTGGGTGGTGAAGGGGGCGCCAGCGAGCTCACGTCGCCAGAAGGCCATCTCGCGCGTCCCGGCCGGACCGGCGAGACGGCGCCGCTGCGCGCGGGCGAAGTCGCGGAAGCCGAGGGGCAGCGCGGGCAGGGGACTCGCCCGACCGGCGGCGAAGGCGGCGTAGAGGGCGGCGAGCTCCCGCCTGAAGACCCCGACGGACCAGTCGTCGAAGACGCTGTGGTGCGTGCGGATGACGAGGACGTGATCCTCCGGCCCGAGTCGCAGGAGAGTGGGGACGAACATCGCGTCGGCGGTGAGGTCGAACGGACGCCGTCCCGCCTCCGCCACCCGCCGGGCGACCTCCTCGTCGCGTTCCGGGAGAGCCACGTCGGCGAGGTCGACGACCGTCAGCCGCATGGGGCGGTGCGGCCGCACGTGCTGAACGAGGCGTCCCTGCGTGAGCGCGAAGGTCGTGCGCAGCGGCTCGTGCCGGCCGACGATCTCGTCGAGGGCACGCGTCAGCGCCCCGGCGTCGAGCGGGCCACGGTAGCGGCGCGCGAGGCCTGGCAGGTTCTGGCAGCCCGGCGCGAAGTGCTCGTGCCAGAGCATGCCCTCCTGGGAGAAGGCGACCGGGGCCGCCGCCCCCTCGGGCGCGGGAGCCTGCCGTTCGACCGCCACGGTCAGGCCCGCCACCGTCGGTGCGGAGGCGAAGGCGTCATAGGGCACGCGCACCCCGCAGGCCTCCTCGACCAGGTCGAGCATCAGGCGCCCCGCAAGGGGGTCACCTCCGAGGGAGAAGAAGTCGTCGGTGGGCCGGATGTCCCGGCGCCCGAGCACGCGCCGCCAGGTCGCTGTGACCGCCCGCTCGGCGGGTGCGGGCTCGCCGGCTGCGCCCGCAACGTCGATCGCCGGAGCGCTCTCCGTGCCTCTCCCGAGGCGGCGGCGGAGCTCGGCGGCAAGGAGCACCCCGGCGCGGTTGCGCGGGAGGTGGTCGACGACGTAGACGGCTCCCGGCCGGTTGGCCTCGCCGATGCGGGCGCCGACCCATGCCTGCAGCGCGGATGGTGCGGTCCCCGAGCGCAGGGCGACGGCGGCCGCGACGGTGTCCGCCGCGGCGTCGTCGGGCAGTCCGAGCACGGCCGCGTCGACGACGTCGGGGTGGGCGCGCAGCGTGTGCGCGACCTCCGCCTTGCACACGCTCGCTCCCCGATGGACGACGACGTCGTGCCGACCCGAGACGAGGTAGAGGAGACCGTCACCCTCGACGTACCCGACGTCACCCGTCCACACGGGGCTCGACGCCTCCCCCGCGAGGACCGAGACCCGCCCGACCTGGCCGGGACGGGCGGTCTGACCGTCGGGGTCGACCACGGCCACGCGCGTTCCGCGGCCGGGTCGTCCGGCGGCGCCGGGCCGGGCCCGGTCGTGGAGGATGACCGTCCGCACCGCCGGGCCGTGCCCGAGCACGTCGACGAGCACGAGTGCGGCGCGGGGGAACAGCACCGCGAGTCGGGTGAGCAGCCCTGCGGACACGCCCCCCGAGGCGAGGACGAGCCGGGTGACGTGCGCGACGTCGTCAACAGCGAGCAGCCCCGACTCGAGGACGGCGTGCGCAGCTGCGGGATGCAGCGCACAGGCGGTGATGCCCCGCCGCGACACCAGCGCGCACCACCGGTCGACGGCGAAGACGGGAAGCACCACCGACGGCAGGGCGTCGTCGGCGAGCAGCGCGAAGAGCGCGTCCTGGCCGGCCAGCGTCCCGGGGGGGAACGCGTGCAGCAGCGGCGGTGCGCACGGCGGCGCGTCCCCGGCGCCCCACGGTCCGGCGCGAACGTCGGGGGTGCGAGTCACGATCTCGGGCGGTGCGAGCGGGTGGGGCACCGCGAGCAGCTCGGCTGGGGGCCCGGGCGGGTCGAGGGAGACCGGCGGCAGGCCTCGCCCGGCGCTGTCGAGGTCCCCCACGGCGACCGTGGGAACCCCCGCGTCGCCCAGGGGCAGGCCGTCGGCCCCGACGACGACCGACACCCCACAGGCGTGCAGCGTCCGGTTCAGGGCGGGCCCGGCCAGGTCGCCCGGCAGCGGGACGGGGACGGCGCCCGCTCGCTGGACCGCGACGTAGGCCGCCGCGTACTCGCGCCAGCTCGCCGCGTCGAACCGCAGGGCCACCCGCTCGCCGGGAGGGATCCCCTCGCGCCGCAGCCCCCGCGCCAGGGCATCGGCTCGCTCCTGCCAGGCGCCGTACGTGAGCTCCCCGCGCCCGTCGACCGTCATCGCGACCACGTCGGATCGGGCGGCGCCTGCCTGCCGGAGGCGAGCGTGCAGCCCGCCGTTCGCCGTCATGGTGGTCGCCGCGGCGCCCGCGGGTGCGAGGGCGCCGCGCGGTCACGCACCGCCCGTCTCACCCGGCGAGATCGGCCGCATCGGAACCGGCCGCGCAGCCCCGAGTGAGGAACCGGTCGAGCTCCTCCTGGCCGGTGGTGAACGCCGAGCGTTCGCTGACGTGCCCGTCGACGACGCGGAAGACCTCGACGGTCTTCCAGCCTCGCGGACCCTCCCCGAAGTCGTGCACCGCCTCGGCGAAGGCGACGACGTGCTCGCCGTGGACCACGATCTCGTCGTCTTCGACGCGTGCGGGAGAGGGCCAGAGGGGGGCGAAGTAGCGTTCCCAGGCAGCTTCGCGGCCGAGGTATGACCCGGCCATGGGGTTGTTGCCCTCGACGTTCCAGACCGCATCCTCGGCGAGGCAGCCGAGGAAGCGGTCGCGGTCGCGGTCGTTGAAGGCTGCGTGCACCGCGCGTACGACCTGCGCGGCGGGTCCGTCGTCGTGGGCGGCCATGGGGTCTCCTGCCGTTGATGGGGTGGGGCGCTGCGGCGGGAGTATGGCACCCGCGCTCGTGTAGCGAAGCGGCAGCGCCTCCCATTAGGGTGCGCCCGTTGACGTCGTGCGGAAGGCGGTCAGGTATGGGTGAGGCTCCGCGGCCGCGGCCGATGAGACCCGACGACGTCGCGGCGGTCGACGCGCTGTCGACCCGGTGCTTCGACGACCTCGCCCGCCGCCTCGACCTGCCGACGCCCTCCGACGGTCCGCCGAGTGAGGCGGAGACGGCCGCGAGCCACGGCCGGCTGCGCCATCTGCTCGCCTTCCACGGCGACGGCGCCTGGGTGGTAGACGGTGACGACGGCCTCGCCGCAGCCGCACTGGCCCTTCGCCGCGAGCGCTTCTGGGGACTGTCGCTGCTCGTCGTGGACCCTGCTGCGCAGGGCCGCGGGCTGGGCCGGCAGGTGCTGCAGGCGTCGATGGTCACGAGCGCGGACGCTGCCCGCGCCATGGTGCTGTCGTCGCAGGACCCCCGGGCGACCCGGCTCTACGGTGGAGCGGGGTTCGCCGAGCATGCCGGCCTGCGTGCGGTGGGAACGGTGCGGCGCGCGGGGCTGGCCCACGAGGCGGCGGTGGTGCGTGACGGGCGTGACGCGGACCGCGAACTCGCCGCCGAGGTCGACCGGGGTGTGCGCGGCGGCCCGCACGCGGCGGAGCTCGACGTGCTGCTCGACCACGCCGCCGGCTGGTGGGTGGTCGACGAGGGTGCATGCCGGGGATACGCCGTGCTCGTCCAGAACCGGGTCGCGCTCCTCGCCGCGACCGATGCGGAAGCCGCCCGCGCGCTGCTCGTGCGCTGCCTCGGTGCGGCCGATCCACACCGCCAGGTCGCCGTTCCCGCGCTCGGCGCCGAGGCATGGGCCGTGGAGCTCGTCCGCGGGGCCGGTTTGACGGTTCACCCGAGCGGGCCGACGTTCACCCGGGGGCTCGGCCCCCCACCGTGGTACCTGCCGAACCCGGCGTGGTTGTGACGCGCTAGTCACGCACGGCGACCGCGCCGGCGGTGCCGTCGACGACGACCAGGGCGCCGTCGGGGATCCTCCTCGTCGCCTCCCGGGTGCCGACCACGGCGGGGATGGCGAGCTCGCGGGCGACGATGGCGGCGTGCGACAGCAGGCCGCCGCGGTCGGTGACGATCGCTCCGACGAGGGGCAGGACCGCGTTGAACGCCGGGGTGGTGGACGAGGTCACGAGGACGTCGCCCCGGGCGATGCGGTCGAGCTCCGCGGCGCTGCGGATGACGCGGGCACGACCGGTGGCCGTGCCGGGGCTCGCCCCGAGGCCGTGCACGGAGGCCGCGGGAGCCCGTGCCTCGACCGGCGCCGCCTCCTCCGACATCGCCCGCACGTAGGCACGGAACGCACGCTCGGTGCGGTCAGCGCCTGCGGGGAGCCACTCGACGGGTATCGGCCGGCGCGGGGGGTCGCCGAGGACGGTCGGAACCCCGGCCTCCGACGCGTGCTCGCGGTAGTGGGCCCGCGCGGCGAGCTCATCGCCCGAGAGCCCGGCTGTACCCGCGAGCAACGAGCGGATCTCCTGCCGTCCGGCCTCGACGAGGTGCTCCGGCTGGGCGATGACGCCGGCGTCGGCGAGGCGGCTGCCCGCGGCGAGGATCGCCCGGCGCGCCAGCCCGTACGCCCACACGTCGCAGTAGGTGGCCCGCTCGTCACGCACCCGGTGGGTGGCCCGCGCCTCGGCGAGCAGCCCGTCGAAGGCCTCCCGCCTGCTGCGCGGCACGGCGGCCCGCACGCCGCTGAGGCGGTCCGCGAGCTCTTCGGACGGCTCGCTGCGGACCCGACCGGACCGTGCGGCGCGGATCGTCTCCACGAGGAGCTGCGGCATCTCACGCAGGCACGGCTCTCCCACGTCGGACCCGCTCCCGACGCTCCAGCCGCCGACGAGGACGAGGTAGTCGCTCGTTGCCGGGCCGACCGGCGGGGGGCGTGCCGTGAGGGCGGCGAGCACCCGTTCCGGGGGCGGGCCGCCGGCGAGCGCCGCCGCAGCTGCGGGGTCCTCCCGCAGCGCCTCGGCCAGGCGAGCAAGCTGCGGAGCCGCCCCGACCGCC
The DNA here is from genome assembly GCA_035540635.1 of Egibacteraceae bacterium. Taxonomy (NCBI): domain Bacteria; kingdom Bacillati; phylum Actinomycetota; class Nitriliruptoria; order Egibacterales; family Egibacteraceae; species Egibacteraceae bacterium. The sequence continues at coordinate 38,771 of DATLGH010000063.1, forward strand.
AACGGACCGTCGCCGCGCACGAGCGCCACGAGCTCACCGTGCGGGCGACCCGTCCACTCGGCGGCGTGGACGAGGAAGTCGCCGGCGGGGACCACGGGAGCGACGTTCAAGCGGTGATGATGGTAGACGGACCCCACGAGGTTGTCCCGGCAGCGGTCCACATGGGTTGCGAGCTCCCCCGCGTGGCCGCCCGACGGGGCTGCTGCCTGCAGCGCGAGGTGCCCGCGACGCAGCCGGGGCTTGGTGTGCTCGTCCCACACGCGCACGTCCTCACGCCACGGCCGGTCGGTGAACACGCGGGCGCTCGTGGCGAGACGGGTGGCGAGCGCGGGGGTGGCGTCGACGAGGCGGTCCCAGTCCCGCCTCGCCAGCCCGGCGCCAGCCTCGGTCAGGGCGGGCACGGGACGCGGGCAGAGATAGGCCCACCGGTGCACGAACCCCCATGCGATGTGGTCGAGCAGGAGCCCGTAGCGAGCCGTCGCCTCCTGGAAGCCACGCCGGGCCGCGTCCCCGAAGACCTCGATGACGAAGTGCGTGGCGGGCCGGGGGAAGTGCGCGGTGTCGAGGCTCCACGCCCCGGGTCCCGGCGGCGCGAACGCCAGGGGATGCTCTGGGCGGCTCGGCACGCCGGGAGGATAGCCCCCGGGTAGCCCGGTTCGGGGAGGTCAGTGTTCGGCGCACTTACCAGCCGGCTCCGGGGGACGTACCGTGCGTGGGCGCTGTACGGCAATTGCGTTCACAGGGGGCGAGGGGTGACCGAGGACGAGGCAGCTCACGAGGACGCGGCAGCGCTCTCGGTGACCCCCGCCGACCGACGCACGCTCGAGGAGTGGAGCGCCCGCGGCGACGACTCCGCGTTGGCCCGCCGGGCGCGTATCGTCCTGCGGGCGAGCGAGGGAGCGTCGACGAGCCGCATCGCCTGGGAGCTCGGTGTCAGCCGCCCCACCGTCACCTTGTGGCGTGGCCGGTTCATCGAGGCTGGCCTCGACGGGATCGCGAGGATCAAGCAGGGCCGCGGCCGGCGGTCGACGCTGCCGCCGGAGAAGGTCCGGCTGATCCTCGACGTGAGCCACCGACCTCCACCGCCGGGCCATGCGCGGTGGACGGTGCGCGCCATGGCCGCGCATGCCGGCGTGAGTCCCGACACCGTGCAGCGCCTCTGGCGCGACCACGGCGTCCGCCCGCACGCTGCCCCGGCAACCGCCGTCGGCGAACGTCCCGGAACCGAGGACCGCGGTCACGCCCCCATGCTCGTCGACCCGCCGGCGAGCGCCACCGAGCCGGCACACCACCTGCCCGTCCCGTTCAGCAGCTTCGTCGGGCGTCAACGGGAGCTCAGCGAGGTCGCGGGCCTGCTCGGCGGGACGCGTCTCGTGACCCTGACCGGCGGTCCGGGGGTCGGCAAGACCCGTCTCGCGCTCGAAACCGCGACGCGCCTGCTGCCCGAGCGTGCCGGTGACGCCTGCTTCGTCGAGCTGGCGCCCGTCGCCGCTCCCCGCCTCGTCGCCTACGCCGTCGCGTCGGCGGTCGGCATCCGCGAGCACGCCGGCGAGGAGCTGGCCGAGACGCTCGTGGCCGGGCTGCGCCACCGTCAGCTCCTGCTCGTCCTCGACAACTGCGAGCACGTCCTCTCCGCATGTGCCGACCTCGTGCAGGCGCTGTTGCCCGCCTGCCCGCACCTCACGGTGCTCGCCACGAGCCAGGAACCGCTCGGCGTCCCGGGCGAGCGGGTGTGGCAGGTTCCCCCCTTGGCGCTGCCGGCTCCGGACGACAGCTGCGAGGCGCTCGAGTCGTCGGAGGCCATCCGCCTCTTCTGCGAGCGCGCGGGCGCGCAGGTGGAGACGTTCGCCCTGACGCGTGAGACCTTGGCCGACGTCGCCGAGATCTGCCGGCGCCTCGACGGCAACCCGCTGGCGATCGAGCTGGCCGCGGCGCGAGCGGGCGCGATGAGCCCTGCCGCGATCCTCGAACGCCTCGAGCAGCGGTTCCGGCTGCTCACCTCCGGTCGGCGAGGCGGTCCTGCCCGGCATCGCACGCTCGAGGCGGCCATCGCCTGGAGCTTCGATCTCCTCCCCGATCGTCACCAGACCCTGCTGCGCCGGCTGTCGGTCTTCGCGGGGGAGATCACCCTCGAGGCGGCCGAGAAGGTGTGCGACGGCGACGGACTGACCGGTGACGTCTTCTACCTCCTCGCATCACTCGTCGAGCGGTCGCTCGTGGTCGCGGAGGTCGCGGGCCGGCATGCCCGCTACCGCCTGCTCGAGACCATCGGGGCGTTCGCCCGGGAGCGCCTTGTGGAGTCGGGGGAGGCGGACCGGGTGAGGAGCCGCTTCGTCGCCTGGTGCACCGAGCTCGTCGAGCAGGCCGAGCCCGAGCTGACTGGCGCGACGCAGCAGGACTGGCTGTCGCGCCTGGAAGGCGAGCACGACAACATCATCGCCGCCATCGAGTGCAGCCTTGCCGCGGGCCAGGTGGAGCAGGCGCTGCGCATCGCCGGGGCCATGGCGGCCTTCTGGCGCCTTCGCGGCTACCTGCGCAAGGGCGCCAACCTCCTCGAGGGATGCCTCGCCGCCGCGGGCTCCGGGGTGCCGGAGGACGTGCGGTTGAAGGCGGCGTGGGGAGCCGGGCTCCTCGCAGCCATGCTCGGTGACTTCGCCACCGCACAGGTCCGGGGGGAGGAGAGCCTTCGGTCCGCCGAGAGGCTGGGGGACCCCGCCGCGGCGGCGCGGGCGCTCACGCTGCTCGGCTCCGTCCGGATGTACCGGGGGAGCCCCGCGGCCGCGGCAGAGCTCCTCGAGGAGGGGGTGCTCCGGGCGCGCAGGGCACAGGACATGAGGTGCCTCGTCGACGCCCTCGGTCGCTGCGGTCAGGCGCACATGCTTCGCGTCGACTACAAGGCCGCCCTGCCGTTGTTCGCCGAGTGCTACGACGTCGCGCGGCAGCTCGGCGACCGGCAGGCGGAGACCTTCGCCCTCGTCGGCCAGGGCTGGGCGGCCATGGACCTCGGCGACGACGCCGTCGGCGAGACCCGCATCCGCCAGGCGCTGGAGATCGCCCGCGCGCTCGGGGACCGCTTCCGGACGGGGGAGACGCTCGCTTTCCTCGGTGAGCTGTCCCGCCGTCGCGGGGACCTGCCGGAGGCGGAGGCCCTCTTCGCGGAGTGCCGCCAGGTCGCCCAGGCCATCCGTGCGCCCCTGCTCCAGGCGCGCTCCTTGGGGGGCCTCGGGCGCGTCGAGCTCAGCCTGCAGCGCTACGAGGCCGCCCGGGCCTACTTCGACCGGGGGATCGCCATAGCCCGGGAGGTCGGGTTGCCCTATGTCCTCACCCGCATGCTGCTCGGGGCCTCCGCCTGCGCGCACGCGCTCGGCGACGACGCCGCAGCGGAGGACCTCCTCGCCGAGGCGCTCGCGCACGCCCGCACGCACGCCGATAGCCAGGGGACGGCCACGGCCCTCTATGCGTCGGCGGTATGCGCGCGGAGGAAGGGCTGCCTCGACCGGGCGGCCCTCCTCCATGCGGATGCGCTGCAGATGCACGTCGACGCCGACGACACGGAGTCGGTCGCCCGCTCCCTGGAAGGCCTTGCCGGCATCGCGCTCGACCGTGAGCAGTTCGTGTTCGCGGCGCGCCTGTTCGGCGCCGCCGCCGCCAGCTGGCGCCGGGTGGGCTGCCGGTGCGCGAGGTGGCCGTGGGAGCAGGAGCGCTATGACCGTGACCTCGCCCGCCTCGGGCGGGCCCTGCCGGCCGATGCCCTGCGGGCGGCCTGGCACGAGGGGGCGGAGCGCTCCCGCCAGGACGTCGTCGGCTACGCCCTGCGCCGCACCGGCGGGAGGCGGCGCAGCGCAGAGGGCCGCGCAGGCCTCACCCCCTCGGAGCTGGAGGTCGTCCGTCTCGTGGTCCAGGGGCTGACGAGCCGGGAGGTGGCCGAGCGGCTGTTCGTGTCACCCCGCACGGTGGACGCCCACCTTGGGCGCATCTACCGCAAGCTGGGCATCCGCTCGCGCCAGCAGCTGCGCGAGCTCGTCGAAGCCATGCCTGAGCTTCAGCTCACCGGCGCCTGAACGAGCGCGCACCGGTCCGTCCGCTCAGGGCTGTCGACGAGGGGCGCGCCGGTGGCCGGCTGCGGCCTCGAGCCAAAGCATTTGTCGGACGCACGGGCGCGGAGGCGCCACGCGATTTCCCGCCATGGCCGGGCATAAGCGCACCCGTAACCCATTTCCCCGGCCATGCCGTAGCCGGCTCGCGCGGGCAGCGCGCGCTGGCATCACTCTGTGTGCGTTCCACAATACTGAGCGGCGGAGAGCGCTTCCCCAACAATAGGTAGTTCCTACCGATGCCCGCGTAGTCCGGATGGGCCATGCTCGGTCCTCGGCGGCCGCGGTGGCTGCAGCGCTCCGGCGCAAGAGAAGTGGCGAAGGTCACGTGGCGGCTCCTGCGTGGCCACCTTTCGCCGCCCGACTCAATTCCTCATAAACACGGTCGAGGGGGACCAAAATGGAACAAGCCACTCAGGTGCGCGCTCTGCGTCACACCGTCGTCGTTGCTCTGGTGCTCAGCATGCTCGTCGTGCTACCCGCGGTACCGGCGGCGGCGAACCACGTGCAGTGCGGTGACGTGATCACCCAAAACGTGACCCTCGACGCGAATCTGGGTCCGTGTCCGGGTCATGGGTTGATCATCGGTGCGAACAACGTGACGGTGAACCTGAACGGGTTTGCGATCATCGGGGATCCGGCGGCGCGTCCTTCGGGTGAGCTGGTGCAGGGCAGCCGTGACCGTGCGGGGGTGTTGTTCCGGCAGGTGACGGGCTCGATGGTGATGAACGGTGAGGTCCGCGGCTTCGACGCGGGTGTGGCGATCATGGGTGGGGGC
>DATLGH010000064.1 GCA_035540635.1 Egibacteraceae bacterium
CGGTGGGGGTGTGATGGTGGGATGATGGCGTGATGTTTGCCGCGCTGGTCACGCTGGAGCTGCACGTCCCCGCGAGCGGCTCGCTCAAGGCGAAGCGGGGGGTCGTGAAGAGCGTTGTCGCCCGGCTGCGCAACGACCTCAAGGTGTCGGTGGCCGAGGTGGGCCATCAGGACCTCTGGCAGCGCGCGACTCTCGGCGTGGCGATCGCCGCGGGCAGCGAGGTGGGGGCCCGCAAGGTCGCCCAGCAGGTGGAGCAGCTCGTGTCCCGTGAGCTGCGGGTGGAGATCATCGGCGTCGACGTCGAGGTCGTCGCCCCCGAACGATGAAGAGGACGTGCTGCAATGAGCTCCGCGGATCCGCAGCGGCCGGCCGCGCCGGCCCGCACCCGCATGCGCCGGGTGAACGAGTCGGTCAAGGAGGTCCTCGCGAGCCTGCTCGTGGACATGAAGGATCCGCGCATCGGTTTCGTCACCCTCACCGAGGTGCGGACGACCCCCGACCTCAAGCAGGCGGAGGTCTTCTACACCGTCCTGCCTGACGACGACGCGACGAGGACCGACACCGCGGAGGGTCTCGAGAGCGCGACGCCGCTGCTGCGCCGGGAGCTCGGCGCGCGCCTGCGGATGAAGAGCATCCCGCGCCTAGACTTCACGCTCGACCCCGTGCCCGCGCGCGGGCGACGGATCGAGACTCTCCTGCGAGATCAGGACCCCGTCGATGGCGATAGGTGAGAAGACCTGGGCGCGTGCCGTCGACCTGCTGCGCGCGGCGGACGAGGTGGCGCTCGCCTGCCACGTGGACCCCGACGGTGACGCGCTCGGCTCCATGCTGGCCTTGAAGCGCTTCCTCGACCGCCGGGGAGTGCGGACCACGGGGAGCTGGGGCGCGGGCGCGGAAGGCCAGGACCCCGCTTTGCTCGTTCCCCCCCAGTACACGTTCCTGCCCGGTCTGGAGGACCTCACCCCCGCCGGCCAGTTCCCGCCGAGACCCAAGCTGTTCGTGGCGTTCGACACGGGGTCACCCGACCGGCTCGGCTCGCTGCGCCAGGCGGCGGAAGCCGCCGACGCCGTCATCGTCATCGACCACCACGCCAGCGGCACCGCCTTCGGTGACGTCCGGCTCATCGACGGCAACGCCGCGGCGACCGCGGTGCTCGTCGACGAGCTCATCAGGCGGATGGGTGGCGAGCTCGACCGCGAGATGGCCGCCTGCCTCTACGTGGGGCTCGTCACCGACACCGGCCGGTTCCAGCACCCCAGCACGACGCCGGACGTGATGCGCCTGGGGGCCCGGCTCATTGCCCACGACATCGACCACAGCGGCATCAACCGGCGGGTGTGGGAGACGCACAGCTTCGGCTACCTCAAAATGCTCGGCCGGGCGATGGAGCGGGCCACCCTCGTGCCCGACGCCGGTCTGGCCTGGACCGCCGTGCGGCAGTCCGACCTCGAGGACCTCGGTATCACCCTCCCCGAGACGGAGGGCCTGATAGACGTGCTCCGCGCGGTCGAGGCGGCCGAATGCGTCTGCGTGGTCAAGGAGCTGCCGGACGGGTCCTGGAAGGTGTCGCTGCGCAGCAAGGGCCGTGTGGACATCGGCCGGATCGCCGCCGAGCTCGGCGGAGGCGGCCACGCTTTCGCGGCCGGCCTCACGACCACGGGTGACCTCGACGAGGTCATCGGCCGGCTGCGCGAGGCGCTGCGGCCGGCGCTGACCGCGGGCTGACGGTCGTGGACGGCGTCCTCGTCATCGACAAGCCGGCGGGCATGACCTCCCATGACGTCGTCGCGCGCGTGCGCCGGGCCGCCGGTCCCGCCGGCCGCTCCGGCGCGAGCGGCCGACGCGCGCGCCTCAAGGTCGGCCACGCGGGCACGCTCGACCCCGACGCGACGGGGGTGCTCGTCGTCTGCCTCGGCCGGGCCACCCGCCTCGTGCCCTACCTGCAGGCGTCGCGGAAGACCTACGACGCCAGGCTGCGCCTCGGGCGGACGACCACGACCCTCGACGCCTCCGGCGGCGTCACCTCCGAGACGGACGCGTCGGGGGTGGACGAGCCGGCGCTCTGCGCGGCGCTGACGGCCTTCGTCGGCACCATCGAGCAGGTGCCCCCCATGGTCTCGGCGGTCAAGGTCGGCGGCGAACGGCTCTACGCGAAGGCTCGCCGCGGCGAGGAGGTCGACCGGCCGGCCCGGACGGTGACAGTCCACGACATCGTCTTGGAGGACTTCGAGCCGGGCCCGCGGGCGGAGGCGGCGTTCCTCGTGACCTGCTCGTCCGGCACCTACATCCGCGCGCTCGCCGCAGACGTCGGCGAGCGCCTCGGCGTGGGGGGTCACCTCGCGTCGCTCCGGCGCCTCGCGTCGGGCCGGTTCTCCCTCGAGGACGCCTTCGATCTCGGTAAGGTCGCCGAGCTCGCGGCGGAGGGGCGCCTCGAGGAGGCGCTGCTGTCCATGAGCGACGCCGTGGCCGACTACCCGCGCGTCCAGCTCGACCGGGGGCACGCCCAGGCGATCACCCACGGCCGTCCCCTGCCCCCCACCGGCCACGACGGCCCCGTGGCCGCGATCGACTCGGCGGGGCGCCTGCTCGCCATGGTCGCCGACCGCGACGGCGCGGCCCGGCCCCTCGTCGTCCTGCAGGGGCAGGCGTGACGGGACGGATCGTCTCCGGCATCGACGACGTCGATCCCAGGCCGTCGGTCGTCTCGGTCGGCTTCTTCGACGGGGTGCACCGAGGACACCAGGCGATCATCCACCGTGCGGTCCGGGCGGCTGCCGACCGCGGCGAACGCAGCGCCGTCGTCACCTTCGACCGCCACCCGATGGAGGTCGTCAACCCGGGCAGCCAGCCGAGACTGCTCATGACGCTCGCCCGCCGCGCGCAGACCATCGCCGAGCAGGGCGTCGAACTGGTGGTCGTGGTCCCCTTCGACGACGAGCTGCGCCACGAGCCCCCCGAGGCGTTCGTCGACCGGGTCCTCCTCGGCCCGTTGCAGGCCTCACACGTCGTCGTCGGGGCGAACTTCCGGTTCGGGCACAAGGCCGCCGGCGACGTCGCCCTGCTCGCCGAACTCGGTCCGAGCCGGGGTCTCACCGTCGAGGGGGTGCCCCTGCTCGCCCTCGACGACGTGGTCATCTCGTCCACGCAGATCCGCGCCTGCATCGACGCGGGCGACGTCGAGCGGGCCGCCCGACTGCTCGGACGCCCCCACCGCGTCGACGGCGTCGTCGTCCGCGGCGACCGCAGGGGCCAGACGCTCGGCTTCCCCACGGCGAACCTCCAGGTGGGACGGCGGGTGGCCGTCCCCGCACGCGGCGTCTACGCGGGCGCCTTCCACCTGCCCGACGGCACTGCGCAGCCGTGCGTCACGAACGTCGGCGTCAACCCGACCTTCGGCGGCCAGGAGCTGCGCGTGGAGGCGCACCTGCTCGACTTCTCCGGGGACCTGTACGGGCTCAGCGTCGCCGTGGACTTCCGCCACCGCATCCGCGACGAGCGGCGCTTCGACAGCGTCGACGCGCTCGTGGCCCGGATCGGCGCCGACGTGGCGGCGGCGCGGCGCCTGCTCGGTGCGTGAGACCGTGACAGCCGAGCAGGTGTACGACCTCGTCGTCGTCGGTGCTGGCCCGGCCGGAGCGGCCGCCGCGCTCGCCGCTCGAGCCAGCCGGCCTGACGCCCGGGTCCTGCTCGTCGACAAGGCCGAGTTCCCCCGGGACAAGTCCTGCGGGGACGCCGTGTCCGCCCACGCCGGCGACGAGCTGCGGCGGCTCGGGGTCGCCACCCTGCTCGAGGACTGGCCGGCGATCGACCGGCTCCGCCTGCGCTCGCCCGGCGGTCGCGCCGCCGCCCGCCGCTGCCAGCGCGTCAACTGGGTGATGCCGCGGCGGGTATTCGACGCACGCCTGGTCGAGGCCGCGGTCGCCCGGGGCGTCGAACGGCGCACCCAGCGGGTGCACACGCTCGAGCAGCGCCCGGGCATGGTCGTCCTCGACGGGGAGACCGCCGCGCGGGTGGTCGTCGGCGCCGACGGCTCCGGCTCGACGGTGCGGCGGCTGCTCGGCGTGGCGCCGAACCCGCGCGACCACCTCGCCGTCGCCGTGCGGGCCTACAGCCCCGCGCCCGCCGGACGTCCCGAGCAGCTCATCGCGATGGTGGGGGAGGGGTGGCCGTCCTACGCCTGGTCCTTCCCCGTCGGCGACGGGACGGCCAACGTCGGCTACGGCCTCCTGCGCGCACACTTCGACGGCGGCAAGGCGCAGCTGCACGGCCGGCTGGCCGCAGCGCTTCCCGACGCGGACCCCGACCCGGCGACCCTCCGTGCGCACCACCTGCCGTTCTCCTCGCGCCGACCGGAGCCCGCGGCCGGCCGGGTTCTGCTCGCGGGCGACGCCGCGTCGCTCGTGAACCCGCTGTCGGGCGAGGGGATCTTCTCCGCCCTCGTTTCGGGCCGGCTCGCGGGCCGCTGCGCGGTCGAGGACCCCGACGCGGCCGGTCGCCGCTACCCCCGGCTGCTCCACGACACCCTCGGCTCCCACCTCGCCCACGTCCGCGTGTTCGCCCGGGTGATCCGGCACCGCCCCTTCGTCGAGGCGGCCGTCGCGGCCGCGTCCGCCGACCGCCTGGTGTTCGACCGCATGGTCGACCTGACGCTCGGTGCGGGCCTCGTGTCCCCCGTGGCGCTGCTGCGGGTGTTGCGCGCCTACCCGGGGCCGTTGTTGTGGGGATCCGCCACGCATGGCAGACTTGCGGAGGACCGTTGAAGAGACAACGGTGGAAGGTGTTGCCCGAAATCGCTGCCCGCCGGCGACCCTCGAGGTCGCAACGCGGAGAAGTCGATGGACGTGCCGGGTCCCACGCGACACCACTTCCGGGACCGCACCGACGAGGAGTAGCCGAGTGAGCAATGCAGTCATCCCGAACAAGGATGAGCTGATCGCGGAGTACGCCACGTCCGACGGCGACACCGGGTCGCCCGAGGTGCAGGTGGCGCTGTTGACCGCTCGGATCAACCACTTGACCGAGCACCTGAAGTCCCACAAGAAGGATCATCATTCCCGCCGAGGTCTGCTGCAGCTCGTCGGCCGCCGCCGGCGACTGCTGAACTACCTGCAACGCACCGATGTCGAGCGGTACCGATCGCTGATCCAGCGACTCGGCCTCCGCCGATAGCGGTTGATGAGCCGACGCCGGGCCCGATGGCTCGGCGTCGTGTCGTTTCACCCGCGACAAGGGCCCGCACGGCACCGCGGCGTCAGTTGTCAGTGGAGACGTCTGCGACCCCCGCAGCCCTCCCCACTGGGAACTGGCTCCCCCCGGACCCGTCCGCGGGCCGCGATTCCGGCGCCGGACGGCGCCGTGAGAAGGAGGACCCGTACCCATGGGCACGCTTGGCACATATGAAGTCTCCACGAAGATCGGCGACGCGGAGATCCGCTTCGAGACGGGCAAGCTCGCCGGTCAGGCCGGCGGCGCGGTCGTCGCCCACATCGGTGAGACGATCCTGCACGTCACCACCACCACCTCCAGCCGGCCGAAGGAGCACCTCGACTTCCTGCCCCTGACCGTCGACTACGAGGAGCGGATGTACGCCGCCGGCAAGATCCCCGGCGGCTTCTTCAAGCGCGAAGGCCGTCCGAGCGAGACGGCAACGCTCACCGCCCGCCTCATCGACCGCCCGATGCGTCCGACGCTGAACAGCGGCCTGCGCAACGAGATCCAGATCCTCATCCTCGCGATGTCCGCTGACCAGGTGAACCCGCCCGACGTGCTCGCCATCAACGGTGCGTCGATGGCCACCCTGCTCGCCGGCGTGCCGTTCGAGGGCCCGGTCGCCGGGCTGCGCCTCGCGATGGACCGCGACGGGCGCTGGACGCCCTTCCCGACGTTCGCGCTCCTCGCCGAGGAGGCCGTCTTCGACCTCGTCGTCGCCGGCAGGCTCAACGCCGAGACGGACGAGATCGACATCCTCATGGTCGAGGCGGAAGCGACCGAGCGGGTCACAGAGATCGTCGAGCTCGGCGGCCAGAGCCCGACCGAGGAGGTCCTCGGGCGGGCGCTCGAAGAGGCGCGGCCCCACCTGCGCCGCCTGTGCGAGGTGCAGCTCGAGCTGCTCGAGCAGGCAGGCGCCCGGCAGGTCGACTTCCCGCTCTATCCCGACTACGACCCCGCCGTCTACGACGCGGTCGCGAACAGCGTCACCGACGACCTCCGCGCGGTGCTCGCCGACGCGGGGCTGTCGAAGGCCGAGCGGGGCGCGAAGACGTCCGAGCTGCGCGAGGCGGCCATCGACGCGGCGTTCAACGACGCCGGGGAGCTGTCGGTGTCCGACGAGGAGCTCGAGCGGCAGGCGAAGAACGCCTTCCGCACCCTCGAGAAGAAGCTCATCCGCCAGCGCGTCGTCAACGAGGGTGTCCGCATCGACGGCCGTGGTCCCCGCGACATCCGCGAGCTGTCCGCCGAGGTCGGCCTGCTGCCGCGCGCGCACGGCTCGGGCCTGTTCCGCCGTGGCGAGACGCAGGTCCTCAACATCCTCACGCTCGGGATGCTCCGTGACGCCCAGCGCCTCGACACCATCGATCCCGACACCGAGAAGCGCTACATCCACCACTACAACTTCCTGCCGTTCTCCACGGGTGAGACGGGCTTCATGCGCGGCCCGAAGCGCCGGGAGATCGGCCACGGCGCCCTGGCGGAGCGGGCGCTGCTGCCGGTGATCCCCTCCGCCGAGGAGTTCCCCTACGCCCTGCGCCTGGTGAGCGAGGTGCTCGCCTCGAACGGTTCGACGTCCATGGCGAGCGTCTGCGCCTCGACCCTCGCCCTCATGGACGCCGGTGTGCCGATCGCCGGACCCGTCGGCGGCATCGCGATGGGACTCATCGCCGAGGACGGCAGGTACACGACGCTGACCGACATCCTCGGCGCCGAGGACGCCTTCGGCGACATGGACTTCAAGGTGGCCGGCACCCGCGAGTTCGTCACCGCCCTGCAGCTCGACACGAAGCTGTCGGGCATCCCCGCCGACGTGCTCGCCGGGGCGCTCACCCAGGCCAAGGAGGCCCGGCTCAGGATTCTCGACGTCATGCGCGACGCGATCGCCGAGCCGCGCGCCGAGATGAACCCCTACGCGCCCCGTGTCCTCGTCGAGTACATCCCCGCGGACAAGATCGGCGAGGTCATCGGCCCGAAGGGCAAGATCATCCGCGAGATCACCGACGAGACCGGCGCCCAGATCGACGTCGAGGACGCGGACGGCCGCGGCGTCGTGCACATCTACTCCTCCGACGGCGACAAGGCGCAGATGGCGCTCGACCGCATCAGGGCGATCGCGAACCCCGTCGTGCCGAAGGAGGGGGAGCGCTACTACGGCACGGTCGTGAAGACCGTCGACTTCGGCGCGTTCGTCTCGCTCACCCCCGGAAGCGACGGCCTCCTGCACATCTCCAAGCTCGGCGGCAACAAGCGCCTCGCCCACGCCGAGGAGGCCGTGCAGGTCGGTGACAAGATGTGGGTCGAGGTCCGTGAGGTGAAGGACGGCCGCAAGTTCTCCCTCGACATCGTCGAGGGAGGGCCCGATCAGCAAGCTCCCGCGGCGGTGAGCGCCCCCGCACCGACGCCGACCCCCGCTGGGCCGTCGGACACCGCTGCGGCGGGACCCGGCGAGAGCCGTGGCACGGGGCAGCGGGTGGAGCGGTCGCGTCAGCGCCCCGAGCGCGGCGGACGGGACGCGACCGGAGGGGACGCGGGGCCGGCGCGCACGCGCACCCGCGGCGCCGCTGCGGAGGGCGGACCGTCGGAGCCTGACGCCGGCGACGGCGACGTGGGTGAGGGCGAGCTGCGCCGGCGCCGGCGCCGCCGCCGCTGATGGGCGCGGCCGTGCAGGAGGGCGTGCGGGCGACGACGCTGCCCTCCGGCACCCGCATCGTCACGGAGGCGATGCCGGGGGTGCGCTCCGTCGCCGTCGGCTTCTGGATCGGCTGCGGGTCGCGTGACGAGCGCGGCCCTGTCGCCGGCGCGAGCCACTTCCTCGAGCATCTGCTGTTCAAGGGCACGCAGCGGCGCAGCGCGAAGGAGATCGCCGAGACCGTCGATGCCGTCGGCGGCGACCTCAACGCGTTCACGTCGAAGGAGTACACCTGCTTCTACGCCCGCTGCATCGACCGGGACCTCCCCCTCGCGGTGGACGTCCTCGGCGACATGATCACGTCCGCGCGCCTGCGCAGCGCGGACGTCGACGCCGAGCGGGACGTCGTGCTCGAGGAGATCTCGATGCACCTCGACACCCCCGACGACCTCGTCCACAGCGTGTTCAGCGCGGCGCACTTCGGCACGCACCCGCTCGGTCGCGAGGTGCTCGGCAGCGAGGCGAGCATCACGGCGATGCGCCGCGACCAGATCAACCGCTACTACCGGCGGCAGTACGTGCCGAGCAACCTCGTCGTCGCCGCCGCGGGCAGCCTCGACCATGACCGCGTCGTGCAGCTCGTCAGCGAGGCCCTCGCGGACGCGCGGGCCGGCGACGGCCGTTCGCGGCGCACCCCGCCGGAGGCTGCGGGCGAGCCCCGCACGGCGCTGCGCCACAAGCCGACGGAGCAGACCCATCTCGTCCTCGGCGGCCCCGGCCTGCGCCGGGCCGACGAGCGGCGGTGGGCGGCGGCCGTGCTCAACCAGGCGCTCGGCGGGGGGATGGCGAGCCGGCTCTTCCAGGAGGTCCGCGAGCGCCGGGGCCTCGTCTACACCGTGTACACCTACCACGGCATGCACGCCGACACCGGCACGTTCGCGGTGTACGCCGGCACCGCGCCGCACAAGGTCGACGAAGTCCTCCACACGGTGCGCACGGAGTTCGCGAAGGCGCTCGACGCGGGGCTCACCGAGGAGGAGCTCGACAGGGCGAAGGGCTCGGTCGCCGGGTCCATGATCCTCGGGCTCGAGGACACGGGCAGCCGCATGAACCGGCTCGGCAAGTCGGTGATCACCGGCACACCGCTGCTGACGCTCGACGAGATGATCGCCGCGGTGGGCGCCGTGTCCCTGTACGACGTCGCCGCCGTCGGGCAGCTGCTGCTCGGAGGGCCCTTCACCCTCGCCATGGTCGGACCGGTGGAGGGCAGCGACGAGGAGGCGCTGGCCGCCTACGCCTCGCCCACGGCGGCGTGATCCGCGTCGCGGTGATCGGTGCCGCCGGCCGCATGGGGTCGGCGGTGTGCGCCGCCGTCGGGGCCGACCCCGACTGCGAGCTCGTCGCCCGCGTGGGGTCGGGGGACTCCCTCGACACCGTGCTCGACGCCGGCGCGGACGTCGCCGTGGAGTTCACCGTCCCCGCAAGCGTGAAGCGCAACGTCGCCTGGCTGCTGGAGCGGGGGGTGCACACCGTCGTCGGGGCCACGGGTCTGTCCGACGCCGACCTGGCCGACCTCGAACGGCTCACCGGACCCGCCAACCTGTTCTTCGCCCCGAACTTCGCCGTCGGCGCCGTGCTGGCGATGCAGCTCGCCGCCCAGGCGGCTCGGCACCTGCCGCGGGTGGAGATCATCGAGCTGCACCACGACCGCAAGGTGGACGCGCCGAGCGGGACCGCGCTGCGCACGGCAAGGCTCGTCGCCGAGGCGCGCCGGGAAGCCGGGGAGGTGCCGGGTCCGCCCGACCATCCCGCGCGTGGCCTCGTCGTCGACGGTGTGCCGGTGCACAGCGTCCGGCTGCCCGGCGTCGTCGCGAGCCAGGAGATCGTCTTCGGCGGCCCCGGCCAGACGCTCACGATCCGCCACGACTGCCTCGACCGCTCGTCGTTCATGCCCGGGGTGCTGCTCGCCATCCGCCAGGTCGCCACCCGCCCGGGAATGACCGTCGGCCTCGAGTCGCTGCTGTAGAAGACGCCCCGCAACGTCGCCCGCGTGCGACAATCGGTTGCGACCCGATCACCGAGGCGTCTTTGGGAGGAACCGATGTTGGAGAGCCGCAACCCCGCCCTGCGCCGAGTGGCGCCCCCCGGCGGGCACTGGTCGCCGAGCGTCGACCAGGAACACGTCGACGCGGAGTTCAACGCGCTCGCATCGGGTCTCGTGCGCGACCGCATGACGATCGAGGGGACGGTCTACAAGACGCTCGCCCTCCTCGCGCTGACCGCCCTCACGACCTTCGCCGTGTGGGTCTGGGCGGACGGTGAGCCGGTCGGGCTGCCGCTTGCCGGCCTCGCCTTCTTCCCCTTGATCGCCATCGGGGTCCTCACCGGCTTCAAGCCGCATCTCGCGCGGGTGACGGGCCCCCTCTACGCGCTCATCGCCGGCGCCTTCATCGGCGTGCTCACGCTCGCGCTGGCCGCGACCCTCGGCACCGACCTCGCGACCCTGCCCATGCAGGCGGCGATGGCCACGCTGGTCGTGAGTGGGTCGATGCTCGTGGCGTACCGCACCGGCCTCATCCGCGCGACGCCGCGGCTGCGCAAGGTGGTCGTCACCGCCGCGATCGCGATCGCGGCGTTCTACGCGGTCAACATCGTCATGAGCTGGTTCGGGTCACCGATGGGACTCATCTGGGGCGGCGGGCTGCTGCCCATCCTGCTCTCGGTCGCGTTCATCGGGGTGGCCTCGCTCATGCTCGTGCTCGACTTCGACCTCGTCGAGCAGCTGGCCGGCAACGCCGAGAAGCGCATGGAGTGGTACGGCGCCTTCGCCCTCACCACGACGCTCATCTGGCTCTACGTCGAGATGCTCCGGCTGCTCGCGCTGCTCCAGCGCGACTGAACGCGCGCCGGCTTCGACGGCGCCCGCCCGGCGCGTCTTGCGACTTTCCGGCTGGACTCCCCGGAGTGAGGGCACGTACGCTGCGCGCCGACAAGGAGGCAGCCGTGGCGAGCTCTTCCGTCACCCCCGATCAGAGCGTGTTGCTTCTCGACGACGAGCCGCTGCCCGACGTCGACGCCTACCGGTCCGCGGGCGGCGGGCAGGGGCTCGCCGCAGCGCACGAGCGGGGACCCGAGGCGGTCATCGACGAGGTGGACCGGTCGGGTCTGCGTGGGCGGGGCGGGGCGGGCTTCCCGACCGGGCTGAAGTGGCGGTCGGTCGCCAACCATCCGTGGGCCACCCACTACATGGTCTGCAACGCCGCGGAGGGGGAGCCGGGCACGTTCAAGGACCGCTGGCTCATCCGCCACAACCCCTACCTCGTCCTCGAAGGCCTCGCGATCGCCGCCTTCGCCGTCGGGGCCGCTGGCGCGTTCGTGGCGCTGAAGGCGTCCTTCGAGCAGGAGACCGCACGGTTGCGGCGCGCCGCCGGCGAGATGCGGGCGGCCGGCCTGCTCGGCGACGTGCCCATCGAGATCGTGACGGGCCCCGAGGACTACCTGTTCGGCGAGGAGAAGGCGATGCTGGAGGTGGTCGAGGGCCGCCTGCCCCTGCCGCGCATCCTCCCGCCGTACCAGGTGGGGTTGTTCGCGGCGCGCGGGGCGCCCAACCCCACCGCGATGAACAACGCGGAGACGCTCGCCAACGTCGGGCCGATCCTCCGCGAGGGTGCGGACTGGTTCCGCCGGCTCGGCACCGACGAGTCTCCCGGCACGATGCTGTTCACCTCCTGCGGCGACGTCGTGCGTCCCGGCGTCTACGAGCTGCCGCTCGGCACGCCGCTGCGCACCCTGCTCGAGGAGCACGCCGGTGGGACTCCCGAGGGCCGGGCGGTCAAGGCGGTCTTCCCCGGCGCGTCCGCCGGCATCCTGCCGGGTGCCGCGCTCGACACCCCCATGGCCTTCGAGACGATGAAGGCGGCGGGATCCGGGCTCGGCTCTGCGGGGTTCATCGTCTACGACGAGACGGCCTGCATGGTGGCTGCGGCGGCTGCGTTCTCCCGGTTCCTCGCCGTCGAGTCGTGCGGCCAGTGCCCGGCCTGCAAGCAGGGGTGTCTTACGATCACCGAGCACCTCGACCGCATCGAGGGAGGCGAGGGCTCCGACGACGACCTCGACAAGCTCCTGTCACGCTGCCGCAGCGTCACCGGCGGCACCCGCTGCGCCCTGCCCGACGGGGAGGCGGTGCTCGTGGCGAGCGTCGTCGAGAAGTTCGGGGAGGAGTTCACCGCTCACGTCGACCGGGGCTGCCCGTCGCCACGCGACCTGCCGATCCCGAAGCTCGCCGACTTCGACGAGGACACGGGGCAGTTCGTCTACGCCGACCAGTCGCCCTACGAGGACGTACCCGACGAGGACAGGGCCGACGAGGAGACGCCTGATGACTGACGACGACGCGGACGCCGCCGACGCCGAGGGTCCGCAGGAGGCACGCGGCTCGTCGGACGACGACACGGCCGCCGCCACCTCCGGGGCCCGGCCGGTCGGCGAGGCAGCGCAGGCGGGGCTCGGCATCACCGTGGGCGGCCTCGTGCGGCGTGACGTCGTCGCGGTGGAGCCGAGCCAGACGTTGCGCGAGACGGCCCGCACCATGCACGAGGAGGGCGTCGGCTCGGCGGTGGTGCTCGACGACGGCCACCTCGTCGGCATCGTCACCGAGCGCGACGTGCTCCGCGCCGCGGCGACCGACGCCGACCTCGACGCCACCACCGTCGAGGAGCTCATGACGAAGAAGGTCGTCACCGCCTCTCGCGAATGGGAGGTGTACGAGGCCGCGGCGGCGATGTCCGAGCACGGCATCCGCCACCTCGTCGTCACCGAGGGCGACGAGGTGCTCGGTGTCCTGTCGGTCCGCGACGTGCTCCTCGCCGGCCAGCGTGTGGAGCTGAGCGACGGCAACTGGGCGGTGCTCCGTGACCCGCTCACCTTCACCGTCCGCGAGCGTCGCAGGCTCCAGCGCACGCTGCTCGCGCTCGGCGCAGGGTCGCCGGAGGACCTCGACGTCGACGCGCTCATCGCCGAGCTCGTCGGCAGCTGGTCCTTCGACGAGGCGCCCCCGAAGAAGGCCGAGGCGGTGAAGCAGCTGAGCGACACCGACCACGACCTCCTGCGCGCCGCGGTGCTCGACGAGCTGCCCTATCTCCAGCGCTCCGTGCAGCCCGCCCCGGGCTGCACGGAGCGCTGGAGATAGGGC
>DATLGH010000065.1 GCA_035540635.1 Egibacteraceae bacterium
GGCACGATCTCCGCCGACAGGGTGCCGGCCGCGGGACGCAGGCCGACCACGAGCCCGACCGTGAAGAGCAGCGCGAGGAGTGCCACCTCGGCGAGCGGCAGCCGCACCTCCTGCGCTCCGCCCGTGGCGACCGCCATCACCGCGAACATCTTCTGGCCGTCGTTGCCGGCGTAGGCGAGGCACTGGAGGGCGAAGGCGCCGACGTGGGTCGTGCGCACGCGGCGGCCGACCGGACGCCGGCTCGGGAGCAAGCCCGCGAAGCGCGACAGCGCGAAGCCTGCGCCGGCCCCAACGACCGGGGCGGCTAGCCCCACGGCCAGGACGAGGACGAGCGTCGCGTGGGAGACGGGCAGCCCCCCGCCGAGCCCCGCACCGGTGATGCCGCCCACGAGCGCGAGCGTGAGGCTCGTCGGCAGGCCGCGGCTCGAAAGGAACCCGACGACCGCGACCGCGGTGAGGACAGCGACGAGCAGCCCGGTCTCGCCCGAGACGAGCGCCCCGTCGTCGGAGAACGACACGAGCCGTGTGGCGAGCGTCGTCGCCACCTGCGTGCCGACGACCAGGGGCGCGACGACGATCGCGGCGCCGAGCATCGCGATCGCCACGAAGGGGGGCAGGCTCGGGACCTTGAGCCCGGTGGCGACCAGGGCCCCCCCGTCGTTGACGCCGTTCACGACCGCGAAGCCCAGCGCCGCGACGACGAGGACGACGTCGGTGCCCATCAGGCGGCGGCTCGCGGAAGCAGCGCCCGAAGCACCCGGGCCAGGCGCGTCCCGCTCGTCCGCGCGGCTTCGAGGACGGCGGCGTGGTCGGTCGGCGTGCCACCGGGCCGGTGGACGTTCGTGATGACCGAGACCCCGAGGACCCGCAGCCCGCGGGCCCGCGCCGCGATCACCTCGAGGACGGTCGACATGCCGACGGCGTCCCCTCCGAGGGTGCGCAGCATCCGCACCTCCGCGGGGGTCTCGTAGGCGGGCCCGGCCACCCCCGCGTAGACCCCCTCGGCGAGGTGCTCGCCGAGGTCCGCGGCGGTCGCGTGCGCCGCGGCCCGCAGCGTCGGATCGTAGGCGCCGGCCATGTCGACGAACTCCGCGCCGACGAGGGGGGTGCGGCCGGTGAGGTTGAGCTGGTCGCTGATGACGAGGAGGTTGCCCGGTTGCAGCCCGTCGGCCAGGCCGCCGGCGGCGTTCGTGAAGACGCATGTGCCGGCCCCGGCGTCGGCGGCGGCGCGCACGACGGCGGTGACGTCCCCGGGGGCGTGGCCCTCGTAGAGGTGCAGCCGGCCCTGCTGGACGAGGACGGGCAGCCCGTGCAGCCATCCGGCGACGAGCCGGCCGGCGTGCCCGGCCACGGTCGCCGTGGGCAGGCCGAGGTCGGACAGTCCCACGACGAGGGGTTCGCGCACCTCGTCCGCGAGCTGGCCCAGCCCCGACCCGAGGGTGAGCAGCAGCGCGGGACGGAACGCGCCGAGGCGCGCGCGGAGCTTGGCGCCGGGGTCGGTCAAGGAAGGCGGCTCGGGTCGGGGTCCACGCCGGGGAGAGGCATGCTCGTGCTCACTCGCGCGACATCTCCTCCTTCAGCCGGTCGATGAGCGCGATCGGGGTGGGGTCGCAGTCCCGGGCCAGTGCGGCGTAGATGCTCGTGAGGTCGGCGAGCATGAGCAGCGACGCGAGGCGGGCGAGCGGCGGCCCGCCGTGGGCGGTGAGCTCGACGACCTCGTCGAGATGGTCCGCCGCGAGGTCCTCGAGATGGCCGATCCGCCGGGTCATGCGGGGATGCTCGCCCTGCGGGTCGCGCATGAGGACGAGCGGGGTGTCCTTCCAAAGGTCCGGGTGATCCTGCCAGCCGACGATCTCGTTGTGCGTCACCTCCGGCAGCTCGCCGAAGAACGCGGGGACCTTCGCGTTCTCGTTCAGCTGGGACTTCAACCGGTAGGCGGCGACGGAGGCGAGGGGTCGCGCGCCCTGCACGACGACGATGCCCGCCTCCGCGATGCGCGCACCGAGCCGCTTGACCGGGTTGTCCGCGCACGGGACGTCGCGGCCGCAGGCGGCGAGCACCGCGCGCTGCACGGCGAGGGTCTCCTCGAGCCCGTCGTCGAGGCCGAGCGCGGCGAGGACTGGGACGGCGAGGGCGCCGAGCGAGTGGCGGGGCTGCCATGCCCGGGGCACCGACACCCAGGGATGCCCGCGGTCCTCGCAGAGCTCGGCGAGGCGGCCCCCACCCGCGACGACGAGCAGCCCCGCGCGGCGGCGCAGCGCCTCCTCAGCGCCGGAGAGCGTCTCCTCGGTGTTGCCGGAGCACGAGACCGCCACGACGAGGGAGCGGTTCCCGACGTGCGCGGGCAGCCCGTAGGTCTTGTGGACGACGATGGGGACGGCGAGGCGCTCGGCGGCAAGACCCGCGACGACGTCGGCGCAGATCCCCGACCCGCCGACGCCGGTGACGAGGACGCTGTCCACACCGTTGAGGTCGATGCGCGGGGGCCGGGGTGCCGCGGCCCACTGGACGCTCGTGGCCTCCACGTCGCCGAGCGCGTCGGCCGGGTCGACCGCGCCGAAGCGATCCGGCTGGTCGAGATCCATCAGGACCGCTTCTTGCTCTCCGGCCGGGTGGCCTCCTCCACGAGCATGACGGGGATGTCGTCGCGAACGGGGTAGTGCAACCCGCACTGCGTGCAGATGATGAGGCTGCGCCGGGGCTTGTAGTCGATCGCGCCATGGCAGGCCGGGCACACGAGCAGCTCGATGAGTTGCGAGTCGACAGGCAACAACGGACTCCTTCCGTCAGGTGCGGACGAGCTCGAGCACCCGGTCGCGCACGCGCTCCATGGTCGCACGATCCTTCGCCTCGACGTTGAGGCGCAGCAGCGGCTCGGTGTTGGACGGGCGGAGGTTGAACCACCAGTCGCCGCCGTCCACGGTGAGGCCGTCGGCCCAGTCGGCGTCGCCGGAGTCGGAGAACGCCTCGGCGACCCGGTTGGTCGCCGCGTCCTGGTCGACGACCTCGGTGTTCACCTCGCCCGACTGCACGTAGCGGTCGTAGGGGGCGATGATCTCGGACAGCGTGCCCCCGTGCTCTCCGAGCGCCTCGAGCAGGAGGACGGCGGCGATCAAGCCGGAGTCGGCGCGGAAGTTGTCGCGGAAGTAGTAGTGGCCGGAGTGCTCGCCCGCGAAGATCGCGCCGGTGTCCTTCATGAGCGCCTTGATGAACGAGTGGCCGACGCGGGTGCGGATCGCCGAACCGCCGGCGGCCTCGATGGTCTCGGGCACGATCTTCGAGCAGATGAGGTTGTAGAGCACGGTTTCGCCGGGGTGGCGCCCCAGGAGCGTCTCGGCGATCACCGCCGTGACGAGGGAGGGCGCCACGGGGCGGCCCCGCTCGTCGACGCAGAACATGCGGTCAGCGTCGCCGTCGAACGCGAGCCCGAGCGCACAGCCCTCCGCCGTCACCGCGGCCTGGAGGTCGACGAGGTTCTCCGGTTCGATCGGGTTCGCCGGATGGTTGGGGAACGTGCCGTCGAGCTCGAAGTACAGCGGCACGAGGTCGACGGGCAGGCCGGCGAACACCGGCGGCACGACGAGGCCGGCCATCCCGTTGCCGGCGTCGACCGCCACCTTGACCGGGCGCATGCGCTCGGCCTGCAGGAAGCTCAGCACGTGCTCGGCGTAGTCGTCGATGAGGTCGTCGGTGCGCAGGTCCCCCGTGGCGTGCACCTGCGGCAGATCACCGGACTGCGCCCGATCGCGGATGGTCGCAAGGCCGGTGTCGAGGGACACCGGTTCGGCGCCG
Source organism: Egibacteraceae bacterium (assembly GCA_035540635.1). Classification (NCBI taxonomy): domain Bacteria; kingdom Bacillati; phylum Actinomycetota; class Nitriliruptoria; order Egibacterales; family Egibacteraceae; species Egibacteraceae bacterium. Next base: position 3,793 of record DATLGH010000065.1, read on the forward strand.
GCCCTGCAGACCTTCAGCCCGTTGTAGGCCGCGGGGTTGTGGCTGGCCGTCCAGATGGCTCCCGGCAGCCCGAGACGCCCGGAGGCGTAGTAGAGCAGGTCGGTGGAGGCCAGGCCGATGTCGACGGCGTCCACGCCCTGCGCGCGCACGCCCTCGATGAAGGCGGCGGCGAGCTCGGGTGAGGACGGGCGCATGTCGCGGGCGACGATGACCGCCTCGCCGTGCAGCTCGACCGCGCACGCGCGGCCCAGGGCCCGAGCGACCTCCGCGTCGAGCTGCTCGGGCACAAGGCCGCGGATGTCGTAGGCCTTGACGATGGGTGTGAGGTCGAGCATGCAGGCTCCCGCGCGTCGGAGGTCGCGACGTGGGGCATCCTACCGACTGCCCCGACCCCGGCAGCGCCCCGACGGGGTGCGCAGGCGCAGGAGCGGGGGACGGACCGGCTTCAGCCCGCCAGCAGCTGGGAGAGCTCGAGCGCCGTGGAGCCGTCGGGCTCGGCCCAGTAGCGGTGCTCGCACGCCCGGCAGTGGGTGAAGTGCGCGGGACCCTCGACGACGGTGAGGTCAATCTCGAACAGGTCGGGGGATCCGCACTTGACGCAGCGGTTCATGACGTCCTCACAAGGGATCGTGGTGGGGGTGAAGCCTCGGGGAAGGTGTCGGCGCGCGGGCCGCGAACCTGTAGGGCCATCCGGCCAGGTCGGCCCGCCGTCGGCGCTCGGCGCCTCTCTCCACGGCTCGCGAGCCGGCGGGGACCGCCCCTGGCGCTATCCGGCGGGCGGGTCGGCCTCCGCGCAGAGCCGACGCACGTCGGCGGTCAGCTCGCGCCCGATGTACTGCGAGCGGGTCCGCTCGCCCTCGCGCCAGAAGGCGTACCAATACGGGCCGTGGGGGCAGGAGGCGCAGTCCTTGCCGCAGCGCACCCACTGCTGCCGGTAGGTGGGGCGCGACACGCCGGGGACGTCCTCCGGCTCGAGCACGGGACCGGCCGAGCCCACCAGCAGCCCCCGCGCGAGGATGACGAGCCGGCGCAGCTGGTGCTCGTCGAGCCGCCGCACCGCCCGCACGAGGTCGCGGGGCAGGCTCACCGTGCCCCACCTGCTACATAAGAATTCACATCGATGCTCGTCAAGGGTTGACTCGCTGTGGGCGTGGCCTCAGGCGCGAAGCGGCGGGGCCGTCATCAGGCCGTCCGGCGTGTCGGGGCGCCGCGCATGGCGGCCGGCGCGAATTCGCCCTGGGGGACGCGCTCGTCAGGCTGCGCGGCGATTCGGGGCAGCTCCCGTCGCAGGCGGTCGTAGCGACTGGTGCCGGCCGGCCGGCGCAGCGGTGCGCTGACCGGCGCCCGCTCCTCCGCGCGCCCCGGCCGGGCGGGCGCCGCGGCGTCGGGGAGCGACGACCGCTGCTCGACGCGCTGCCATCCGCGGGGCACGGTGAGCGCGTCGGCATGGCGCGCGCAGAGGTCGTAGAGCGCGGGATGGGGACTGGGACTGAGGTCGGCGATCCACACCTGACCGCTCGCGTAGCGGTAGGACAGCGAGGCGGTGGCGGGAGCTGGACAGGCCGGCCGGCTGCAGGTGCGGGAGGCGTGGCGCATGCCCCCACCATAAATCACGTCGGGGGAATTCCCACTCAGGCGACGCCGCGGGTCAGGGGTCCAGGCGGGCACAGGGGATGCGGCGCGCGACGTGGTGGATGCACACTGAAGACGCCCCTTGTGGGGGGTCGCTCTCGCTCGTGCGTGAAGGAGTTGAGGTCATGCGGGCCAACGGGGTCGCCGTCGACGAGATCCGCGCCCCTGGAACCTCCTGCACACCGCGCGGATGCTGAAGGACCTGGGCGGGTTTCCCGCCGGGGGCAACTCACGCACCGGTTGGGATGCGGGGTGCCGCTTCGACTACCCCAATCCCGAGCACCGGGCGTAGCCGAACGCCCCCGTCGTCGTGGGCTCAGCCCGCCGGCGCCGGCTCGGCGTCCGGCGGCGCCTCCCCCGGCGGGGCGCCTTCCCCCGCAGGCGGCGCATCGGGGTCCGGAACGTCCGGCAGCTCGCCCGGGGCGGGACGCTCGGGCGCTGCCGGTCCCGGCGCCCCCCGGTCCAGCGGTCTGGTGGACAGCGCGGGGTCGCGCCGCACGGGCGGGCGGGTCGCGGGGCCCGCCCACACCTCCGCGGGGATGCCGACGGCCGACCACAGCCGCAGGCCGCCGGACTGGTGATGGGAGCGGAGCTCGGCGACGACCGGGCCGCTCGCGACGACCCCGGCCGGGATCTCGCCCTGCTCGGGTGCGGCGTCGACGAGGTTGAAGCTCAGCCAGCCGTTCGGCGGGATCGCGGCGCCCCTCCACTCCGGCGGGCCCTCGGCGTTCGTCACCACGTCGACGGTGAGCTCCTCCCCGCCGGGGTTGTACACGGTGACCCGTCCACGCCGCTCCCCCGCGCCCGCGCCGACCAGCGCCCAGCGGGCCGACGGCTGCGCCCCGCGGGACACCGCAAGCCCCTCGCGGCCGGCCGCGCGCAGGGTTGTGACGCGGTGCACGACGACGGGGACCTCGTTCACGCTGAAGGCGGCCACGCCGAACTCCGGTTCCTCGGACAGCTGCGCGAGGTCGACGGCGATGACGCCCCCCGCGGGCACCGAGTACTCCTGCATGGCGGCCTCCGGCGTCGGCGCGGAGACCCGGATCTCCACGGCCGCCTCCCGGGCACCGGGGTTCATGATCGACACCCATGACGACGAGGTTTCGTCGACGCGCGCATAGCCGAATGCCCAGTCGTCGCGCGCGGCGGTGGCCGCGGGTACGAGGGCGCGCCCGCTCGGTCCCGGACGCTCGCCGACCGGCTCGAGGACGAGCTCGCCCTGGGCGACGAGCCGGCCGGTGAGCACCTCGACGGTGGCGCCGAGGTCGGGCTGCTCGGGCTGGAACTGGCCGAGGTCGATGCGCGCCGTGCTGTTGGCCTCCACGAGGACGTTGTCGGTGAGCAGCAGCACGACGCGTCCCTCCGGCGTGGCGAAGGTTATCCGCGCGACCGCGTCGACGCCGAAGGGGTTGAACAGGTGCAGCGTCGAGCGGGAGCCGCCGGCGGTGTCGAGCCCCGCGAGGTGCCAGGTCTCGGCCGGTCCCGGCTCGCAGGGCGCCCCCGGGGTGTCCCCCGACTCGATCCGCCAGCTGGCGGTCGCGGGCCCGCCCTCCCAGCGCACGGCCACCGGCGTCGTGGCCTCCCCCGGGCCGAGGACGAGCGCGTGCTCCCCGCCGGGGGCCACCTCGACCGCAGGGTCGGGGGTGGGCCGCCGCTCGGGGTAGCGCACGACGGTGATCCGGGACGGCTGCTCCCCGACCGCTGCGACCGTCAGGACGGCCGACTCGCCCTCCCCTGCCGTGGCGGGGCAGTACCACGCGCCGGCCTGTGCGGTGTCCTGCGCGACCGGCTCGGCCGGCCGGGGGGGGCCCGGTGCGGTGACGATGTCGACGACGAGGGCGAGGAGGACGACCACCGTCGTGGCGAACAGGGCGAGGGACGCGCGCCGCTGCTCGCGGGACGGGGGGCCCGGCGGCGTGGCCGCGGTCACCCGCGCACCCCCTGGGTGTCGTCCCGGGCGGGCACGGCCGCTGGTGCGACCCCCCCGGCGAGGTCGGACGGCAGCCCCCGGGCGACCGACTCGGCGCGGGCCTGCGTGAATCCGGGCGGGCGCAACGCGAGCGAGACCACGCCGAGCAGCAGCAGGGCCTGCATGGCCACGATGGTGCGGTGACCCACCCCGCCCCCCACGCGGGCACGCACGGGCCCCGAGCCGGGCGGGACCGCGAACGCGTTGATCCCCTCGACCTCGCGGGGCTCCAGGCGCCGACCGTCCGCAAAGGCGTGCCAGAGGGGCGAGGAGCCCTCGGACACGACGAGCACACCGCCCTCCGCCACCGGCTCCCGACCCACGTACAGGTCCCGGCGCGGTCGGTCGAGGCCGGTCTCCTCGAAGCCCGCAGCTGCTCCCGGGTCGCCGGCGGCCAGCAGGGCCTCGCCGGGACCGGGCGGCAGCACGACCGCCCGTGGCAGCCACGAGACGACCTGGAAGACCCGCCCGCCACCCGAGGGCAGGGGCTCGAGCGCCGGCTGGCGGCCGAGCGCGGCGATGAGCGCGTCCGATGGGGTGGCCTCGGACACGACGACGTAACGGACGTTGGCGAGCCCGAGGCGCGTGCCCGCGCGGAGGTCCGCCCCACCGACGGCACCCCCGACGCTGTCGTCGACGAGCGTGATGAGGTCCTCGTCGGCCCGGGTGCCGTAGTCCACCATGCTCGGGCCCCGGGCGGTGACGAGCTCCCATGTCACCGTCCCGTCGTCGACGGCGAGCAGGAGGATGCGGTAGGGACCGACGCGCGGCTGATCGGCCGCCACGAACTCCGGCACGAGCTGGGGGTCGCGTCGCAGCCCCTCCCAGGGGCCGCCGGCGAGCCGCAGGACGCCGCCCGCCAGACCTGCGCCGAGGGCCACCACCGCGACGACGACGGCGAGCTGGCGGGTGCCGAAGGCGTACGAGCGCAGCCCTCCGGCGAGGGTGCGGGCGGCGATCACGCCGAGCCCGCCGATCGCCAGGGCTGCAGGCAGCAGCAAAGCGGGCGTCCACACCCAGCGGGCGCCCAGCCGGGTCGCGCCCCAGGCGAGCAGTGCCGAGGCGGCCACCGCGGCGACGAGCCCCGCGACCGCGGTCGGCCTCGTACGCAGGCCGAGCAGGACCGCAACCGCCACGACCGCCGCGGCCGTCAGCGCGGAGCGGATCCCGGCCGTACCGGCGAAGGCGGGCAGCACCTCGGGAGCGGCGGCGAGCGCTCGCCACAGCGGCAGGGTCTCGAGCGGTGCGCCGGTGCGCACCCCGACGGTGCCCCCGAGAACGAGGCCGACGAGCCACGGGCCCAGCAGAAGCAGGGCCGCCCCGCCCGCGACGCCGAGGCGGACGGCCGGCTGGCGCGCTTCATTGCGCAACGCGACGAAGAGCAGACCGAGGTAGCCGAGGACGAGCACGGGAGCGATCCCAGGCTCCGCCGCGACGAGGACCGCCGTCGCGAGCGCGAGCAGCGCACTCGACCGCCAGGCGGTGCCGAGCGGCGTGCGGGCGTCGGCCGCCCTGACCGCAAGGAGGACGATCCCCGGCAACAGGGCGGCGGCGACGAGGGTACCGAGGCGGCCCTGGCCCAACGCCCCGAGCACCGCGGGGGACAGCACGTAGAGCGTCGCCCCGAGGAGGCGCGGGCCGGGACGGGCGGTCATCAGCCGACCGGCGCGCACCGCGAGCAGCCAGGCGACCGGCAGGAGGCCGAAGACGACGAGCCGCTGCGCGAGCCAGGCGTTGCCGAAGCCGAGCAGCGAGACGATCCCGAGGACGGCCTGCACCGGCGACGCGAAGGCGGCCGACCCGACCGGCTCGCCGTTCCACGGGCTCGCGTACGCCCGCAGGAAGGTCCTCGCCGTCTCCGGCCAGGCAGCGATCTCCACACCGACGAGCTGGCCGCCGCCGAGCAGCGCGCGCAGCCCGAGCAGGTAGACCGCGAGCAGCGCCAGCCCGGCGGAGGCCGCGGGGTGGTTGCGGATCGCGCGCACGAAGGCCCCCCCGGGCTCGGCCTGCGCCCCACCCGCCTGTTCCGGGTCCTCGAGCAGGACGCGGGTGCTGCCCCCGGCGAGCCAGCTGCCGAGGGCCTCGACGGACGTCCGCGCGCGGGGAAGGCCGGGGGCGAACAGCCGGCCGAGGTCGCGGTCGGCGACGCGGCGGCGCCGCTGCACGACCTTCCGGCGCTGCAGCGTGGTGGGAAGGTGCGCGGCGTTCCAGAGGTGCGCCCGGACCACCGCGGCGGCGTCCGCGAACCTCCTCGTCGCGAGGAACGTCAGCGTCTTCACCACGGCGAGGAGGATCACGACCGGCAGCACCCACAGGAGGCGGCGTGCCCCGTAGTTCTTCAGCACGGTGGCCAGGGCATGGCGTTCTGCGAGGTAGCGGCCTTGGGCGGCCCGCCCGGCGAGCTCGCGCGCCCCCCGGGTCGCGGCGGCGACGTGGTACGCGACGGCGCTCGGGACGACCTCGACCCGGTAGCCGGCCAGCCACGCGCGCCAGCAGAGGTCAAGGTCGTCGCGGAACAGGGGGAAGCGCAGGTCGAACCCGCCGAGCTCGGCGAGCACGTCCCTCCGCACGAGCATCCCTGCGGTCGATACGTAGAGGACCGGTCGTTGGCGGTCGTGCTGACCCTGGTCGAGCTCGGCCGGCTCGAGCTGCGACTCGGCGCGTCCGAAGCGGTCGACGGTCATGCCGACCTCCTGCAGGACCGGCTCCTCGCTCCAGTCGCGCAGCTTCGGCCCGACCACGGCGATCGCCGGGTCTTCGCGCATGGCGTGGACGAGCCGCGCGATCGCGTCCGGCGCGGGCGCGAGGTCGTCGTGGAGGAGGAGCACGAGGTCGGCCTCGTCGACGACGGGATGCGTCAGCGCGCTCGCGACTGCCCGGGTGTAACCCGCGTTGCGGGGGAGGGTGACGAGCCGGTCCGCGGGTATCCGGCGCCCGAGGATGTCGGCCGAGTCGTCGGTGCTCGCGTTGTCGACGACGACGAGGTCGAGGGCGGGGTAGCGCTGCGCGGCGAGCGTCGCGAGCACGCTCGGCAGCCACTCCGCCCCGTTGCGGACCACGAGGATCGCGGCGACGCGGGGCAGCCCAACGGGGCGTGCGGGATTGGAGGCGGGATCGGACGAGGACATCGACGGCAGCCCAGCGTACGAAGAGGCGGAGGACTCATCGGCACCACGCAGCCACGCGGTGCGCTCGCGGTGAACGATGCTAGCCGACGGGGGTCGGCGTTCGGTCGGTCAGGAGGCCATACGCTTCAGGCGCCGCCGTTCCCGCTCGCTCATGCCGCCCCAGATGCCGAACCGCTCGTCGTTGGCCAAGGCGTATTCGAGGCACTCCTCGCGCACGTCGCAGCGCGCGCAGATCCGCTTGGCCTCCCTCGTGGAGCCGCCCTTCTCCGGGAAGAAGGCCTCCGGGTCGCCCTGCAGGCATTTCGCCTGGGGGGCCCAGGGCAGCGTCTCCAGGTTCATGGGCATACAGCCTCCTTCGCCGGCGGGGGACTCCTCGCACCTGGTGATCACCCTCACCACTCGCCTCACGATCACCCCGGGCGGTTCTACCCTGGGGAAGCGCCGTTACTCGCAGATATGGAGTTACGATCATGGAATTCTCGTGTGCGCGCCGCCCGACGTCAAGATGCGTTGGGACAAAATGTCAAGGATCTGCGACGGCGACCGCCTCCCGCGCACGCTCGTGCAGGACGCGGCCGGTCAGCCGTCGTGGCGGGCCTCAGCCTGCACGCGGTGCCACCAGGTGGCCACCCAGGCGCGGTAGTCGAACGGTTCGAACCATCGGCTGATCACCGCCGCGGGGTCGACCGTGGCACGCGCCCGCACGACATGTCCCTTCGCGCGCATGCGGGACAGGAGGCGGGCGCGCGGCAGCGCCCGGGCGAGGGCGCTCGGCACGGTGAGCGCAAGCTCGCCGGCCTTCAGCAGGGTCGTGGCGCCGAAGCCCGGCAGCGCGCGGAGTAGCGATGGCAGGTGGTCGTTCTTCGCGACGACGAGGAAGCGGTTGGCGAAGTTCAGCTCCTCCACGAACGCCGTGCGGCGAGGGCCCGCGCCGCCGCGCTCGTGCCACCCGCGCGCGGCGGGCTCGTACCAGGCGTGCCAGCCGCGCAGCTGAAGGCGCCAGTCGAGGTCGACGTCCTCCCAGAACGCGAACAGGTCCTCGTCGAAGACCTCGCCGTCGACGGCGACGTCGGCGAGGGCGTCGAGGCGGTAGAGCGCGACCGCCCCGGACACTCCGAAGACCGCTCCGGGGGCGTCGAACTGCCCGCGGTCGACCTGGCCCTCGCCGCGGTTGCGGAACAGCCGGGTGACGAACGCCTGGTGGCCGGTCGTGTCGAGGACGCGCCCGTCGGCCTCCTCGCCGCGCCACAGCTTGCCCTGCACCGCGGCACGCCGCTCGTCGGCCTCGAGCGCGGCGAGCGCCCGCGCGAGGTAGTCGGGTTCGAGCGCAACGTCGGGGTTGCAGACGGCGAACG
>DATLGH010000066.1 GCA_035540635.1 Egibacteraceae bacterium
GCGGGGGCCAACCCGTCTCAGGACCGTGACATCCTCGCCGTCACCCGCCCCGACCACAAACCCGTCAGTCACGCTCCGTAGAAGACACCCATCTCGTCACAACCTCCCACCTGCAGCGCCACCTACCCCGTCCGCCAACACGGTGCTCGCTGCTCGGCCAGGACCTCCTCCACGAACTCGCTGCGACGGGTCGAACCTGGGATCGCAGCGACGTGCGGTGGGCTGCGACAGGAGCGGCGGCGGCCTCCGTGCTTGCGCCCTACCTGACGGGCGTGGGAGCGGTCGAGGTGTACGTCGACGCGGACACCGTGGCGGGCCTCGAAGCCGTGGCGACGAGCGCGGACCTGCCCCCCATCGAGGGTGGCCGGTTGACGCTGCGACCCTTCCCGACGACCTCGGTGCGTTCGCTCGCTGACGAGGTCGATGGGCTGCGTGTCGCGCCGTGGCCACGCGTGTACGTCGACCTGCAGACCGAGGGCGTGCGCGGCGAGGAATCGGCGGAACATCTCCGGGAAGGCATCCTGCGAGCATGAAACCCACGGCAAGCGCCGCCACCCGCGGAGACTGCCGGAGTTGGCCCGGCGCTACTGCACCCCGGGGATCGCCTCCAAACGGCACAGCAATCTGAGATGAGCGGGCACGTCTGTGCCACTGGCCCGCTCTACGAAAACCCTTACAAGGCCTTGGTTGAGGTAGTGCCGAACCTGGTCCACTAGGTAGTCGGGCACCCAGCCGACGGGTTCACCGGTGGTGTTGTCGAGCAAGAGAGCCGCAGGGTTCACCCGGTTGTCGTGATCCGACCGAAGAGTCAACTCGTCGCCCGCCCGGAGCTCGGAAACGCGGTCCCGCTCGGATGCGATGTACCGCACACCGGAAGCGAGGAAGAGCAGCACATGCCGGCCGTCCTCGTCGATCCGTGGTTCGGGCACGATGTGGACGGTGTCCGTCGCCCGGGTACCGCCAGCGCGAGCCAGGAGCTCGACGGGGGCCATGTAATCATCGAGAATGTCGAGTGCGGTCAGATAGGTCTCGTACTCGGGACGGCGAGGCGATAGGACCCGGTTCGCGAAGAAGGGGAACAGCTGGTCCGACCGGTAGGTGTGGTTGAAGTCCGGGAACGCCGCGAAGCCATCGAAGCCCGGAATCGTTTTGGCATCCGGCTCGTACTCGAAGATGTGCTGACCGTCTGGGTGCACGTCAAGGTGCCCGACGTGGCAGAAGCGTCGGGTGTCGGGGTCTTGCCATATCACGTAGAGGCGGCGGGTTCGGTCGTCGGTGCGAACCCGTGCCTCGCTCTGATCAACGAGTCCGATTGGCATCCAACAGCCTTTCACGGTTCAGGCGCACGATCTCGAACGCGAACATACGGGCTGGGTGTGACATGCGAGCCAGCGGCACCGAGTCGATCGTACCCCTCCACCATTCGAGGTCGAAGGCTTCGGCCCGCTCGAGCCAGTGCATCCTCACGGTGTCGGCCACGCGCGCCAGACCTTCGACGGCGAGTTGCATCAGCCGTGGTTGGCTCTCGAAGTGACCCGATCGGCCACGCTTGACCCACATGTCCACGCCATGTCCCCCGCCTCGGTCTAGGAGGCGAACACGCTCCTCATCTGGTTCCTGGAACCCCAGACACGTGCCCATGTCGTACGTCGGTGCGAGCCATCGATCCGCTCCGAAGGTGAGGGCTCCCCAGTTCTCATGATGCCGATCGGTGTTCGCAATCAGGGCGTCGAGCATGAGGATGCCAGCGAAGAGGTCGGTGGCGGCTGAAACGGGCGGTTGGCACTCCTTCGGGACACCAATACCATCAAGAGCCCCCCAAACGGCTCCGAGGGTGTAACCCACGGCTTCCCGCTCCTGGTCCTTGTCGTAGGCGGGGTTGATGGCCTGGAGCAATTCGTTCCCGTGCTCGAGTCGGTCAGCGACCCGTTGGCCATTGGCATCTCGCAACATCGATCGCGAGATCACACCGTGGTGCCCCTTCCACGAGGCGAGCCTCACCTCGGCTGCGGGGATCTGCAGGTGGTCGGCCGCCTTCGCGGCCAACCACTCGGCCCAGTCTTCCCCGAAGCATCGCACCGAGCCATTCGCCTGCTCCTTGCAGCGAACGGCCTTGAACAGCCACAGGAGATCTGTCACCTGCGGATCCAAGAGCCACACCTTGCTGCGCGTACCCATCCACTCGGGTTCTTCCGAGGGCGGCCAGTCACTGACGTCCACGATCTCCGCCATGACTCCCTTCCTGCGATCGGATACTTCCTTCAGCGCCAGAGCGAGCGGGTGTGGTGCCTCTTCTCGCGTTCTACCAGGGCGATGCGACGGAGCAGCTCAGCCGCGCGTTCGGAAGCCTCGCGCCACGTCTCGTAGGCGACGTGCCTCTCCTCCAGGAGGGTCACCCGGCGAGCGAGTCGGTCGCATCGCCGGATTGCTGTCCGTCGCACGGACGCTACGGCCACGCGGGCGGCCCGGTCGGCAGTGTCGAAGGCCCGGCGAGCCTCCTCGAGTTCGAACGGGTCGAACGATGGCCTCGCTTCGAGGATGGCTTGCTGGCGTGCGGCGAGGCCGGCCAGGTCGTCCGGGGTGAGTTTGTGCAGGTGCCGGGCGAGGTAGCGATCAGCTACGGCGCGGGCGAGGTCATACGCGGCCTGAGCGTCGGGGCGGGTGTCGGACGGTCGCTTGCCAGCAGGGGCACGTGATCCGGTATCGCGTACTGCTCGCGGTAGGCCAAGGCCGCGGTGACGGCCTCGATCCAGTGTGAAGCGTCGTTCCGGTCGGTCGGCATGGCGACGAGTGACGGCGCCCAGGCCGGCGGGCCGTCCATCGTCTTCGCGATGTGTCGGATCTCCTGCCAGCGGGCGGCGATGAGGTCTGCTGCCTGGCGGGCGACAGTGGCGTAGGGGCTCGTGTTGTCGGGGATCCAGGCGAGCCCGTCACCGCTCCGCACGTCCGACTTGCCGGCGAGCTGACCGAGTCGCCAGTGGAGCACTGCCGCGGCGGATCGGGCTCCATTCAAGGGGCGCATCCTGATCGCCGTCTGACCAGCGCCTCGGCATCGTGACCGGATAGCGCAAGTCCGCGGACACGGTCGACGAGGGTCGGCCATTCCGAGTCGTAGGTGATGGAGGTGGTCAGCTGCCCCGTGCGGTGGATGAGGCGGCCCAACCAGTCCTCAGTAGCCTTGCCAGCGGCATCCTCGAAGATCGCGCCGAGCCGGTGGAGAGAGCCGACCTCGTCCTGCAGGTCGGCCAGCATCTGGTGGGCGGACAGCCGGCCGGTGTCGCGTCGGCGAATCATCTGGGCGAGGATCTGCTCTGGCGACGGCGGGTCGCCTCGGTGGCGCGCGGCGCCATCGGTGTCAGTGGCGACCCACAGGTGGTTGGCTTCGCGCCCTCGGGTTGCGCTGACGTACAGCCGCTCGTGGGAGGTGGCGGCGGTGACCAAGGTAAGGCACCGGTCCACGGTAACGCCCTGGGCCCGGTGCGCGGTGATGGCGTAGGCCAGGTGTGCGTGCCGGCGAGGTGGTCGGCCGGGAGCACCGCCGTGTCGCCGTCTCGGTGTCGTGGGACCACGGCGGCGGCGCTCGGGTGCCGGCCGATCCCCCCCACCGTTGCGGCACGGCTGCGGTCGGCCCTCGCTCCCCGAGCTGGTCGAGCGCCTCAAGCGGGTCCGCGAAGGCAGCCGCCCGTGATGAGCGCCGACCCGATGCGGCGGAAGCATACCGAGCGGGGATGCGGCATGACATGCACGTGAACGCGGGGCCCGTTGGGCGCGGGACCGAACAGGCCGCCTTGCGCCGGCATCTGCGGCGCGGAAGATGGGCGGCCGCCCGGGTTGACGGCGTCGGGCGTTCATGTTGCAAACCCGATCCACAGTCGAGTTGACGCGGAGCCTCAGAAATCTGTGGCTGCTGCTTCGAGCGAGCGAGGAGCCGGGCCGGTGCGCAGGTCCCGCGCAGGGCGGTCTCGAGGCTGACCGCGCCAACCTCGCCTTCGGAGGTCAGCTGCCACGCATGCCCACAATGTGATCCCAACGCCCCCTCACCCCCGAAACGACCAAACCGCAGGCCGGCGCAGAATGTGGCCCTGACCTGCGGCTTTGTGGTGGTGGGGGTGGGATTTGAACCCACGAACCCTTGCGGGTTACCCGCTTTCGAGGCGGGCGCACTAGACCGGACTATGCGACCCCACCGGAATCGTCGGCCAGCGTACCAACGCCCTCAGCCGGCTGCGACCGCCGACGTCTGGCGCGAAAGAAGCGCGTGAGCAGCGCCCCGCACTCCTCCGCGAGCACGCCTGCGGTCACCTCGACGCGGTGGTTGAGGCGGGGGTCGCGGGCCACGTCGTAGAGCGACCCGACCGCACCGGCCCTCGGATCGCTCGCCCCGTACACGAGGGCAGGCAGGCGGGCGAGCACGAGGGCGCCCGCGCACATCGTGCACGGCTCGAGCGTGACGTAGAGCGTGCAGCCCTCGAGGCGCCAGGAGCGCAGGGCCGCAGCGGCCTCGCGCACAGCGATCAACTCGGCGTGCGCGGTCGGGTCCTGGTCGGCCTCACGGCGGTTGTAGCCCTCCGCGATGACCCGCCCGCCGTGGACGACGACCGCGCCGACGGGTACCTCGCCGACCGCCGACGCCCGCCTGGCCTGCGCGACCGCCCGCTCCATCCACACCTTGTGCGTGAGCTGCGCCACCGCTCCTCCTCCCGCCCGCAAGGCTAGGCGACGCCCCAAAAAGGCCTCGACGGGCGGAGCCTTTCCGCCCGTCGACGACGCGCTGCGGTCAGGACGATGCCCCGCCCTCCTGCGCCTGCACGTCCACGGTCTGTCCCGTCGCCCCGTTCGAGGAGCCGATCTCGACGCGGTGGGGCCGCCGCTCGGGCGGGTGGGGGATGTGCAGCTCGAGCAGGCCGTCGCTGAACGACGCGGTGATCTTCTGCGCGTCGGTTCCCTCGGGCAGCGAGAAGCTGCGCTGGAAGGCGCCGACCGGACGCTCGCGACGCACCCACCGGTCCTCCGGCACGTCGGGGTCGAGACGCCGCTCGCCGCCGATCGTGAGGGTGCCGTCGTCCACCGAGACGTCGACGTCGTCGGCGGTCATGCCGGGGAGCTCGACACGCACGACGAGGCCCCCGTCGGTGGCGAAGGCGTCGATCGGCGGCACGAGGCCGGTGCGCGCAGCTGCGGGCTGCTGCGTCGTCGTGCGGTTGAACAGCTCGCCGACGTCACGCTGCAGGGCCGCGAGCTCTGCCCAGGGGTCCCAACGTACCACTGCCATGGTGTCACCTCCTGCAAGAGATCTTAGTCTTGGCTACTCAGATAATAGCGGCCCCATTGTGCCAAGGCAACAGGTGGCCGAAACCAGCCCCCCACCCCGCCGGCGGCCCGAGCAGGTCAGCTGGCGCGCCGCTCCGGCACGTCAGCGAGGGCGGCGCTGACCGCGAGTTCGATCTCGGCGACCGCGCCGCAGGCCGCGTCCGCGGCCTCCGCGTCGCCGGTCACGTCGGACAGCGCGAGCAGCTCGGCGCGGATGTGCAGAAGCGCCTCGACCGGCTGCGTCGCCACGCACGTGTCGATGATGAGGTCGTGAATGCGGACAGCGTGCTCGTCCATGTCGTCTCCAGTGGTGCGGCCCCAGCGGCGGGACCCTGCGGCGGGACCTGGGGGCGTCACGGCGGGGGGAGCGTGCATCACCGCGACTGTGCCACAGGGGTGTGACCGCGCCCGGGAACCGGCGCGTGTGAGTCGCGCTTCGGGGTACGCTGCGGAGCGTCGAACCGCCGACCTCGGCCGCCAGGCCGGGCGGGGGACCCACCGCAACACGGGGCGAGTCCCGGCGATCCGCCGGGTAGGGCCGCGTTCCGGCCCGAGCCCGCCGGCTAACCCCGCAGGCGACAGGAGGGAGACCGGCCGCTGCCGGTGTTCCCACAACGCCAGCCGCGCCCGGTGGGCGATGGCCGAGGAGACCGGGAAGAAGCCCGTGGCGGAGCTGTTCACCCTTCCCACGCCGGCCGCCGTGCTCGGCGTGGGAATGCCCCTCCTGCCGCTGACCCACCCCGGCTGGGTCTTCGCCGTGCTTATGGCGGTTGTGCTGCTTGCGCCCATCGCCGCCGAGCGGGCACGCCTGCCCGGCATCGTGGGCCTGGTGCTCGCCGGGATGCTCGTCGGTCCAGGCGTGCTCGGGCTGCTCGAGCGGGAGGGCGCCATCGCCCTGCTCGGCGGGGCCGGACTGCTCTACCTCATGTTCGTCGCGGGCCTCGAGCTCGACCTGGACGGGTTCGTCGAGAACCGGCGCGACTCGCTCGTCTTCGGTGCGATGACCTTCTCGGTGCCGATGGCGCTCGGGACCGTGGTCTCCCTCGCGCTTGGGTTCCCGTTGCTCGCCGCCATCCTGCTCGGCTCGTGCTGGGCGAGCCACACGCTGCTGTCCTACCCCGTCTACCAGCGGCTCGGCGCGGTCCGCACCCGGGCGGTTGCCACGGCCGTCGGCGCGACGATCATCACCGACACCGCGGCTCTGCTCGTCCTCGCCGTCGTCGCCCGCGCGCACCAGGGCGACCTCGGCCCGTCGTTCTGGCTCGTGCTCGTCCCGAGCCTCGGACTGCTGCTCGCCGCGACCCTTTGGGGGCTGCCGCGGGTCGCCCGATGGTTTTTCGCGGGCCTCGGCCAGGACCGTGCCGTGCGGTTCCTGTTCCTCATGGTCGCGCTGTTCGGCGCGGCTGGCCTCGCCCAGGCGGCGGGCATCGAGCCGATCGTCGGGGCGTTCCTCGGCGGGCTGGCGCTCAACCGGCTCGTCCCTAACGACGGCGTGCTCATGCAACGCGTGGAGTTCCTCGGCTCGACGCTGCTCATCCCCCTGTTCCTCGTGTCCGTGGGGATGCTCATCGATCCCCGCATCATGGTCGGCGACCGCGCCTCGCTGGTGGTCGCGGCGGCGTTCATCGGGGTCGCCGGGGGGGCGAAGTGGATCGCGGCCGCCGCGAGCGGCAAGCTGTTCCGCTACGACCGCGCCGAGATCGCCACGATGTTCTCGCTGTCCTCGGCGCAGGCCGCCGCGACCCTCGCGGCGATCTTCGTCGGCCTGCAGATCGGCCTCATCGGGGCGGAGACCGTCAATGCAGTCATCCTGGTGATCCTCGCGACGTGCCTGCTGAGCTCTGGGGTCGCCGCCCGCTACGGTCCCCGCCTGCCCCGCCCGCCGGTCCGCCCCGCGGCCCTCGGCCGCCGGGTGCTCGTCCCCGTCGCCCGCCCGGACACCGCCGAGCGGCTGACCCGTCTCGCGGCGTTGCTGGCCCGTCCCGACGGCGGATCCGTCATGCCGCTCGCCGTGGTCGGACCTGACGCGACCGAGGAGGACCTTGCCGAGCGGCGGGTCACGATCGCGCGCGCGGAGGCGTCGGCCCTGTCCAGCGGGGCCGACGCGACCGGCGTCGTGCGCATCGCCGCGTCGCCGGCCGACGGCGTGCTCCACACGGCGGTGGAGCAGGCGGCCTCGCTCGTCGTGCTCGGCTGGAAGGGTTACCGCAGCACGCGCGAGCACCTGTTCGGCAGCGTGATCGACGCGGTGCTCGCCCGAGCGCCGGCCCCCGTGGCCGTGACGCGGCTCGGCCGGGCCCCGGTCGGGCGCATCCTGCTCGTCGTGACCGGGCCGAGCCTGGAGCCGGCAGGGCGGTCGAGCTTGACGGTGGCGACGGAGATCATCCGCCGCGTCGCCCACGCGTCCCCCGCTCCGGTGCACGTCCTCACCGACGTCGACGGGCCGCTGCTCGACCGGCTGCCGCCACACGTCCGACGGCACACCCTGCACTACGACCCCCGCCGACCCGCGCTCGCGGTCCGGGAGATGGCCACCGCGAGCGACCTCGTCGTCGTTCCCGCCATGCTGGGTCCGCAGGCGTTGCAGGGTGATGCCGAGCGCATCAGCAGGGCCGCACCCGACAGCTCACTGCTCGTCGTCGTCGACGCTGTGGCGCGCGGCGGCGCGGACGAGGAGGAGCCGCGGAGCAGAGGGTTGGAGCGGACCCTACCGTAGTCCGGCTCGACTAGATACCCTTCACACCTACGTGCGGGCAGCACGGGGTGATCTCTTCCAGAGGTCACGGTCGGCGTGCCCCGCGACCGACGGCCTCCCAGCGAGGCCGGAAGCAGCGTGTGCGCAACCGAGAGGGCGCACAAAGCGAGAAAGGTGACCGTATGGCGCGGCCCTCCCCGAGCCCCCGGGAGCTCGTCCGGCAGGTGTGGATGTACCTCGCGGTGGCAGGGCTCGTGGCCGGGCTCGCCGCTTCGACCGCGGGCGGATCAGCCGTGGCGACGCTCACGCTGACGGGCCCGCCGCAGCCGTTCGCGACAATAGCCGGCCTCGCGGGGATCGCCGCCGGTGCCGCCGACGCGGCCATGGTGTCCGTGGCGGTCGCGGGGGCCGACGCCCTGCGGGGGCAGGCCCCCCCGAGCCGGTCGGCGGACGGTCTGCGAGGACCCGTCGTGTTCGCCACCGCCGGCGGCGTGCCACTGCACACGCCGACCGATCAGATCAGGACGATCGGCTACCACCAGGCAGCGTCGCAGGCGGCGCTGCCGTTCGAGCCGCGTGGGGCGCCGTTCACCAACCGCAACGTCCCCAGCTACACGCCGCTGCCGGCGACGCCCGGCCCTGACTACGCGATCATGGGCAACCGCCGGCGGGGCACCCATCCCGCCTCGGCGGTGGACATCGCCGTCCCCCACAACGTCACGCTCATGAGCCCGATCACGGGCACCGTCGAGACGGTGAGCCCGTACCTGCTCTACGGCCGGTACCCCGACCTCATCGTGACGGTCGTTCCCGACGGACGGCCGGACCTGCGGCTCGTCATGATCCATCTGAACGGCTACCTCGTCGTGCCGGGGCAGCGGGTGGTTGCCGGCGAGACGCCGATCGCGCACACCGCGATGCCGTTCCCGTTCAGCTCCCAGATCGACGAGTGGGCGGGACTTGGCCCGCACGTCCACATGGAGATGCGCCGCGTCGGCTGAGCGCGGCCGGTTGCCGGGCGCGGGGCCGGAGTAGGCCCCGGCGCGTGGACGAGTCTGGGTGCTCAACGGCGACGATGGCGCCGCGACCGCGCACCCCGAGCTCGACGAGGGCCAGGCCGCCGGGGCGTCGAGACCGCCCTGGCGGAACGCGGCGGGTGAGCGGCCCGGCTCAGAGCGCGAGGAGCAGGAGGGCGTAGCCCCCCGCCCCCGCGACGAACGGGCCGAGGCGGCTCTCGCGCTCCTCGGGCAGCTCCTCCTTCAACACGTTCATCACGACGCCGCCGGCGAGAAAGGCGAGCACCGCGGCCGGGACCGCCTCGGGGACGCGGAACGCCGCTCCGACCGCCCACCCGAGAACGACCGCGGAGCCGCACACCCACCGCCCCCACGCCCGGTAGCTGCGCCCGTGGTGGGCACGCAGCCCGTGGTCCACGACGGCGAAGTGCACGCCGAGCGCCGCCGCGAACAGCAGGAGGCTCGCGACGTCGGCGCGGTCGGTGAGGAGATAGCCGATGATGGCGTTGTAGACCGCGTAGGAACCGAACGACAGCCGCGCGACGCGGTCTTCGGTCTCGTCGACGCCGTGGCGCTCGCGCCGCCGCTCCCTCGACCGGACGGACTGACGTTCGAGCGCGTAGAAGACGACGAGCCCGGCGAGCGCGACGAGGTAGATGTGGGCGTCGAGGAACCTCAGCGGCCCGCCGATGCGCTCCGCGACCGCCTCCTGGGCGGCGGCGAGCTCCGGCAGGAGATGGACGAACACGTAGGCGACGGAGATCCCGCCTGCCGCGGACAGGAACCGGCTGCGGGGCACCCGGTCGAGGAACCGCAGCCTCCAGGCGAACACGTGCAGCCCGCCGAGCGCGATCGCGGTGAGAAGCTCGAGGCCGACCATCCAACGCCGTGGCTACCCGCGCGCCGCCACCGCTATGCGGGTCGCCCTCGCGGCTGCAGCGCGCGCTTCGGCGTCGGCGAGCGCCCGTTCCCGGTCGGCCAGGGCTTCGTCGGCCCCGTCGGCCCGCCGGGCGGCAGTCTCCGCCCGTCCCTGCCTGCGCCCCCCGCAGCCCGTGTGGTCGCACCCGGACAGGGCTCGCCGCTGCGCGAGGGCAAGCTCGCCACCGACCGCGCGCAGCGCCGCGAGTCCGTCGGGCTCGCGCCGGGCGAGCTGGTTGAGCGACCACGCCGCAACCGTGGGCCTGCGCAAAACCCTTCACCCCTGCCGCAGCGTTGCGTTCCCCCGGCGGCCCGCAGCTCCTTCACGAACGCGTCCCGGGCCCTCATGAACCCCTCGGGAGGTGCGCCAACAGCTCGTCGATGCGCTGCTCGACGGGCACGCTCATCACGTGACCGGGGCGAGCAGGCCCCTGTCGGTCACGGCCGGTACGGACAGCGTCTTGTAGCCGAGGCCGTCGAGGAGCACGACGATCTTCTCCTCTCCCCCGTACCGCACGGCCAGTCCCCTCGCCCCTGTCACCGTGGCGGACGCGGGAGTCGAGCGGGAACGGCCCGCGCGGCCGATCTCCTGGTAGTAGGCGTCGACGGAGCCGCTGATGCGTGGTGTCAGACGAAAGCACGTCGGGTTTGTCGGTGCCCGTGCGCCTCGTCGACGACGAACAGCGACGGCGGCTGCGTAGCCGACCGTTGAGGGTCCTGGCGTCACTGCCGCTCATCGCGCCCCAGACCCGCGTCGCGGGCGAGCACGATGGCTTCGAACCGGTCGGACACGCCGAGCTTGCCCACGATGTTCGACACGTGGTTGCGGACGGTCTTGGCGCTCAGCCACAACTGGCGGGCGATCTCCTGGTTGCCGGCGCCGCGGGCCAGCAGGGCGAGGACCTCGAGCTCGCGGCGTGAGAGCTGCGGAAAGGCGGTCTGGGGCTTGACCTGCCCGGTGAGGCGCAGGAGGACCTGCTCGGCGACGCCGGCGCCGAACGCCGCCCCTCCGGCGACGACCGCGCGCAGCGCCTGGGTGATCTCCTCGTGACCCGCGCCCTTGCAGGTAGCCACGGGCGCCAGCCTGCAGCGCGGCGATGAGCATGCCGTCGTCGTCGTGCATCGTGAGCACGACGACCGCGACGTCGGGCCGGTCGGCCACGAGCCGGCGCGTGGCTTCGACGCCATCCATCTCCGGCGTGTGCAGGTCCATGACGACGAGGTCCGGCTGGGTCTCGGCGGCGACCTTCACCGCCTCGGCGCCCCGTGGTGGCCTCCCCGACGAGCTCCAAGTGGGGCAGCACCGCCAGGACGGCACCCAGGCCGTGCGCACGATCGGGTGGTCGTCGGCGATCAGCACGCCCCACTGCTTGTCGCTCATGACGCCGCCGGCGGCAGCTCCGCGCGTATGCGGGTACCGCTACCGTTGGCCGCCACCGCGCTGAACGTCCCGCCGAGCTCCTCGGCCCGTTCCCGCATGGAGACCAGTCCGACCCCCTCGCGGTGATCGGGCGGGAGGCCAACGCCGTCGTCGGCGACCTCCACGACGAGGGCGTTGTCCCGGCTGATCCGCACGTCGCACCTCTTCGCGCCGGCGTGGCGGACAGCGTTCGTCACCGCTTCCACGGCGATGCGGTACGCGGCCACCTCGACCGCGGCCGGCAGCTGGTCGAGGTCCTCGCAACCGTCGACGGCGATGGCCGGTGCAGTCGCGTTGGCGGCCTCGAAGGTCCTCACGCTGCGGCGGATACCCTCGACGAGACCGGCTTCGTCGAGCGCCGGCGGCCGCAGGTCGTCGATAAGGCGGCGCACCTCGGCGACACACCCCTGCAGCTGCTGCTCCAGCCGGGAGAGGACCGCGCCGATCTCGCCGTCGGGGACCTCGAGCCGCGCGCACGTCGCGCCGATCTGCATGGTCATGCCCGCCAAGGCTTGGCCCCAGCCCGTCGTGGAGGTCCCTGCGCAGGCGGCGACGTTCCTCCTCCCGCGAGGAACCCCGTGCCCGCCGCGGTGAGGAAGGCCCGCCGGACGGTCGAGCCGATCGTCTTGTGACCATGGCGATGCCGCCGGCGGCGTCGTTCGTGCCGACACCATCCGATCGAGGCGCGGATACGGTCCGTGGAACAGATCCGGCGAACATCTCGTCGGGAAACAAGTTGTCGCGCTCGCAGTGCAACAGCGCGTACACCGAGTCGGCGGGCAACGACGCGTCACTATGCCGTTAGGGGTTCCCCGACATTCCATGGCTGGGCAGTCCGGGAGACCGGCGGATCCCCGACGGTTGGGCCGTCGGCCGCTCGCGACCACGGACAGCAGCCGAGACAAAGGTTGTAGCCGCCGACGCCGACGCGTCACAGAACGGCACTTGCACGACGCTCAGAACGCGGCGAGGCCCCCGCCCGGAATTGCCACCAAGTGGAAGCGCGGCTCCAACACTGGCGCGGTTCCGGTCACGCTGAACGCCTCGCAACTGTCGTGTGGCTCGACCGTCAGTACGCGACGTCGCGAAACGTGAGCGCAAGTCGTCCGTCCTTGCGAACCTCGCCCCCCTCGACGGCCACCTTGTGGAACGTGAGAAGCGGACCTAGCGACGGCGTGTTCTCGGAGTCGTAAGTCCCCGCGCCGTGGCCACCATCGACGCTGAAGGGGGTACTGACGCGCACCCTCACGTCAAACTCGCCGGACTGGATGATGAGTCCGAACGCATAGTCGATGCGGACCTGCGTTACCTCACCACCGGCAACAGGCAGAACCCATGCTCCGGTCTTCTCGCGCAGTCCTGCCCGCTGACGGCGCTCGTCGTCCCTGTCCATGACCCGAGCGTACGAGGTTGGGGCGTCGCGTATTGCCGGATACATGCCCCGCGGCCACGATGCGGCCCTTCGCCTGCAAGGGTTGTGATCGCTTCCGGCCTGGTGGGCCGCTACGTCGACGGTGACGTCGGGCCGCCGGCACGCTCGCGTGCGGGTGTGGTGATGGCGGAGCAGACGCTGGCGGGGTCACAGTCGGCGGGGTCGAGGGCGCGGAGGCGGCGGCGAAGGCCGCGAAGTGCGGTGCGGGTTTCCTCGAGCTCGCGCAGGCGTGCCTCGACTTCGGTGAGGCGTTCGTCGACGAGGTCGGCGGCGTGGGCGCAGGGGGCCTTCCCGCCGTCGCGGATGGCGACGATCTCGCGGATCTGGCGCAGGGTGAGGCCGGCGGCTTGGGCGTGGCGGATGAACGCGACCCGTTCGGCGGTGTCGTCTGGGTAGTCGCGGTAGCCGCCGTGGGTGCGGGCGGGCTCGCGGAGCAGCCCCTGGGCTTCCCAGTAGCGCAGCGTCTTGGCGGGGACGCCGGTCGCGTCGGCGAGCGCACCGATGAGCATGGTCGGCACCTTCCCTCAGGGTGGCCCTTGACCTTCCAGCCTACGGGAAGGTCTACGGTCGGTGAGGGAGACTACCGACGAGGAGGGGCACCCGGTGGATGTGACGTTGCTGTACTTCGAGGGCTGCCCGAGCTGGCAGACCGCCGACGCGCGCCTGGCCGAGCTCGCCGACGAGCTCGGCTTCACCGTGACCCGCCGGCAGGTCACCTCGCCGGAGAAAGCCAAGGAGGTCGGGTTCCGCGGGTCACCGACGGTGCTGGTCGACGGCCGTGACGTGTTCGCCGAAGGTCACGAGCCGGTCGGGTTGTCCTGCCGGGTGTACCAGACTGCTGACGGGCCGGCCGGCGCCCCGACGCTCGCCCAGCTCCGCGCGGTGCTGGCGTGACCGACCGGATGGCGCTCGCGGTGCTCGGCGTGGTCGTGGCGTGTTGCGTCGGAAAGGCGCTGCTGCTCGCCGGCGTGCTCGCGGCCGGCGGTGCGCTGGGCGCCGGCCCCTGGCTGGTGGCCGCTGCGGTGGTCGTCTTGGCGGTCCTACTGTGGCGAACCATGGCGGCGGTGCAGCGCCAGGGAGCGGGTTGGTGATGGTGGAGCGCTACGACAACCTGGTCGTCGGTGGGGGCATGTCCGGGCTGCCGCTTGCGTTGCGGGCCGCCCGGCACGGGCGGACGGCGTTCGTCGAGCGCGAGCTGCTCGGCGGGACGTGCCTGAACCGGGGGTGCATCCCGACCAAGACGATGATCGCCTCGGCCAAGCGCGCCTTCGACGCCCGTCGCGCCGCTGACCTGGCCGTGCGCATCGACGGTGAGGTTCGTGTCGACCTGCCGGGTGTGGTGGACCGCAAGGACGCCATCGTCGAGTCGATCCGCTCCGGGTCGTACAAGGCGGTGGACCGCAGCGGCGACCTCGACTTGATGGAGGCGCACGGCAGGTTCGTTGCCGGCCGGCGCCTGCAGGTCGGCGACCGCACCATCGAGGCGGACCGCGTCTTTCTCAACACCGGCACCCGCGACACCATCCCACCCGTCGAGGGGCTGGATCGGGTCGCCCACCTGACGTCGCGCACGATGCTGGACCTGCGCGAGATCCCCGACCACCTGGTCGTGGTCGGCGGCGGCTACGTGGGCTGCGAGTCCGCGCAGATGTTCGCCCGCTTCGGCGCCCGCGTCACCGTCGTGCAACGCGCCGAGCGGCTCCTGCCCTCCACCGACCCGGCCATCTCC